>DASYMM010000041.1:0-3872 GCA_036009085.1 Pyrinomonadaceae bacterium
CACGCTCGGCTTCTTCTTGAGTATCAGCGACATACGGGCGTCGCGCGGCGGGCGCGGCTCAGAAACCGCTTTAAGTTATTTCAAATCCGACTCGCCTTCTCGCGCAAACTGCCGCAAGCCGCGCGGCGTGAGGTACGGCTATTGCCACGGGAGAGAAGAAGCACACGAAGGAACTCCGCGCCGCAGACCACAGCCGAAGAACCCGACAATTGCACAGGACATGCCCAGAGGAGGAGCCATAGGTGACAAGCGTTCTGCATTTCCGCAAAGTTTCCGCGTGGCTCTTGCTCCTCGCGCTCCTGTTTTCGCCGTGCGCTGGCCTTCCGGCTTCGACGGTCAGCGCACGCGCTTTTTCTTCCGCGCCCGCCGATAAAATCTCGCCCGATTTGCGCGAACTCCTCCGCACGGGGCGAGACCGCGCGACGCACGTTCCCGTCATCGTCCAATTCAAAGAAGGCTCGCCGCGCCTGCTCGACCTGCTCCTGTCGAGCGTGGGCGGCATCGTGCTCAAACCGTTTCAAAAGTTGAACGCGCGCCTCCTGCGGCTGCCGCTGCGCACCGCCGAACTTCTGGCCGCACGCAGGGAGGTGCGCTACGTGTCGCTCGACCGCAGGATCGCCGCCGCCGGTCACGTCGCGACGACGACCGGGGCGGAAGACGTGCGCGTGCAAACTTCGGGCGGCCTGCTCGGCCTGCTGCCGACGACCACCACGCTCGACGGCTCGAACATCGGCATCGCCATCCTCGATTCCGGCATTGACGCAAACCACGTCTCATTCAGAGACTCGCTAGGCTTCTCACGCATCGCCGCGAGCCGCGACTTCACGGGCGAAGGTCGCACCGACGACGTTTACGGCCACGGCACGCACGTCGCCTCCGCCGCCGCCGGAAACGGACAGGTCGCGCAAGGCGCGTATCAGGGCATCGCCTCGAACGCGCGGCTCGTCAACCTGCGCGTGCTCGGCTCGGAAGGCACAGGCACCACGTCCGGCCTGCTCGCCGCGCTCGACTGGGTGCTCGCCAATCGCACGCTCTACAACATCCGCGTCGTCAATTTGAGCCTCGGCGGCGTGGCCGTGGATTCTTACGCAAACGATCCGGTCTGTCAGGCCGTGCGTCGTCTGGTTGACGCAGGCGTCGTGGTGGTCGCGGCGGCAGGCAACGACGGCAAGGACGACAGCGGCAACAAAATTTACGGGCGCATCCATTCGCCGGGCAACGAGCCTGCGGCGATCACGGTCGGCGCGTCGAACAGCTACGGCACGGACGCGCGCGGCGACGACACGGTGGCGACCTACAGTTCGCGCGGCCCCACTCGCGGCCATTGGACGGACGCCGCTGGCACGAAGCACTACGACAACCTCGTCAATCCGGACATCGTCGCGCCCGGCAACAAGGTCGTCTGGGCGGAAGCCCTGAACAACCGCATCGTCACGGATCATCCCGAACTCGACGCCGGAGTCAGCAACAACGCCGCGCGCCGGATGATGTACATGAGCGGCTCCTCGATGGCGACGCCCGTAGCCGCCGGAGCCGCCGCGCTGCTGCTGCAAACGAATCCGAAGTTGACTCCCAACCTCGTCAAGCTGCTCTTGATGTACACCGCTCAGCCGCTCGCAGGCTTCAACATGTTCGAGCAGGGCGCAGGCCAACTCAACATCGAAGGCGCAGTTCGTCTCGCCAAACTCGTCCGCACTGATTTGTCGCCGCTCACGCCCGCCGGTGCGTCGCTTCTGACGACGAGCGCGTTGCCTGTGCCGCAAGACGAGATCGCGGGCGAGAGCGTCAACTGGTCGCAGAGCATCATGCTGAATCACACCTACGCGATGGGTTTCGATCTCGTCGGGAGGTATCAAAAAGTTTATGACGCGGGCGCGCTGCTCGGCGACGGCGTGATCGAAGAATTGAACGGGCAGTCAATTGATGCGTCGAAAATTTCCGGCGGGGTGTCGCTCGGCGAGCACATTTTGACGAGCGCGAACGGCGGCGCGTGGCTGGAAGACGGGGCGAGCTTTTTCAACACGGGGCTGCTCCTGGGCGACGGCATCATCATCGGCGACGGCATCATTATCGGCGACGGCATCATTATCGGCGACGGGATCGTGATCGGCGACGGCATCGTCATCGGCGATTCGCGCCTGCAAGCACAGTCGGTGCGAACGAGCGGCGACGATACGACGGCGATGAGATAAAAATCGCCGCTTGATTTTGGCGACGGCTCGATAACTTGCAATACTTTTCGCGCCGTCATTTCTCCCCCAACCTTTGTCAGTTCCACCTCGCGATTCGCTCAGGCGCAACGCTCTTTCGAGAGTTGCGCGCGGAGCCATCTCTTTCCATGCTCGAAGGGTTCGGGTTCGATCCAGGTTGAGTGCGACGCGAGGCGGCGTCTCCCGAAAACAGTCCGACGCCGCCTCGTGTTCAACTCAAAGGAGGAGTCAGGTGAACTACTCGCAACGTTTTCTCTGTATCAAGCAATTCACATTTTCGCTGCTGCTCGTCGCCCTGTTAGCGAACGGATTGCCCGTCCTGCACGCCGCCGACGCGCACGCGAGTTTGCGCGATGAGCCGGGCGCGGAGCGACGCGGTGCGCGCAGTAGTAGCGGTCGTAACGGCGACGAGAAAGTTTCGCCCGAATTGATTGACGCGGCGCGGCGCGGTGCGCGCAAACCGAACGACCGCGTGAAAGTGATCCTGCAACTGGACGGCAAGGCCGACGCCGCGTTTGAACTCTTCCTGCAATCCTCCGGCGCACGCACGACGCGCAGCTTTGGAAAACTCAACGCGCGCGCCATCGAACTGCCCGCACGCGCCATCAAGTCTCTGGCCGCGCGCGGGGAACTGATCTTCGCCTCTCCCGATCAGGAGATGATTCCGGCAGGCCATGTCTCGGAGACGACGGGCGCGGACGCGGTGCGCGAAGTACAGGGCGCGAACAGAACCGATCTGGACGGGACGGGCATCGGCATCGCCGTGCTCGATTCCGGCATAGACCTCGGCCATCGCGCCTTTCTCAATCAAAACAACAAATCGCGCATCGCCTTGAGCCGCGACTTCACGGGCGAAGGACGCACAGACGATCCATACGGCCACGGCACGCACGTCGCCTCCATCGCCGCCGGAAACGGGCGCATCTCCAACGCCGAATATATCGGCATCGCGCCGAACGCACAGATCATCAATTTGCGCGTGCTCAACTCGAAAGGACAGGGCACCACGTCCGGCCTGCTCGCCGCGCTCGACTGGGTGCTCGCCAATCGCACGTCCTACAACATTCGCGTCGTCAATTTGAGTCTCGGCGCGCCCGCCATCGAATCCTATCGCAACGATCCTGTGTGCCGCGCCGTGCGTCGTCTGGTTGACGCGGGCGTCGTCGTCGTGGCGGCGGCGGGCAATAACGGCAAGAACCTTTCGGGTCAAAAAATTTACGGCCAGATTCATTCGCCGGGCAACGAGCCTGCCGCGCTCACCGTCGGCGCGTCGAACACGTTCGGCTCGGACGCGCGCGACGACGACGGCGTCGCCAGCTACAGTTCGCGCGGCCCCACTCGAAGCTACTGGACGGACGCCACGGGCACGAAACGCTACGACAGTTTGATCAAGCCGGACATCGTCGCGCCCGGCAACAAGTTGATCTATGCACAGTCCGACGACAACCTGCTCGTGCGGCAGAACCCGGAGTTGGACGCGGGCGTCAGCCCGGTTGACAACCGCAAGATGATGTTTATGAACGGCTCCTCGATGGCGACGCCCGTAGCAGCCGGAGCCGCCGCGCTTCTCTTACAAGCGAATCCGCGCCTGACGCCTAACCTCGTCAAGATGATCCTGATGTACACCGCCCAACCGCTCGCCGGGTTCAACATGTTCGAGCA
>DASYMM010000042.1:0-4011 GCA_036009085.1 Pyrinomonadaceae bacterium
TGACTGTCGCGGCGACGGCTTCCCAGTCGTAGGGCGCGAGCGTGCGCAGGTCTACGACTTCTACGTTGATGCCCTGCTGCTCGGCCTGTTTGGCGGCGACGAGCGAGCGTTGGACCAGCGCGCCGTAGGTGATGATCGAGAGGTCTGTGCCCGCGCGCACGGTCTTGGCTTTGCCGAAGGGGATCATGAAGTTGTCGGGCGGGTACTGCGATTTGTTGTACGCCTGACGATAGAGGTGTTTGTGTTCGAGAAAGAGCACGGGGTCGTCCGAGCGAATCGCCGTGCGCAAGAGTCCGTTGGCGTCGAGCGCGTTCGAGGGATAGACGACGCGCAGGCCCGGAATGTGCGTGAAGAGCGTGTCGCCCGATTGCGAGTGATAGACCGCGCCGCCTTTAAGGTAGCCGCCGACGGGGCAGCGGATCACGATGGGCGCTTTGAAGTCGTTGGCGGAACGCCAGCGCATGAGGGCGAGTTCGTTTCTGATCTGGTGATAGGCAGGCCAGATGTAGTCGAAAAATTGAATCTCGACGACGGGCTTCAAACCGCGCGTCGCCATCCCGATTGCGCGCCCGACGATGTTGGCCTCCGCGAGCGGCGAATTGAAGACGCGCGCCGAGCCGAACTTGCGTTGCAGATTCGCCGTCACTTTGAAGACGCCGCCCTTGCCCTTCACCTTTTCCAGATTCTCTTCACGCGACACGTCGGCCACGTCTTCGCCGAAGACGACGATGCGCGGGTTGCGCGCCATCTCTTCGTGCAGGCAGCGGTTGATGTTATCAACCATCGTGCCCGTGTTGCCGGAAAACTCCGCGCCCGCTTCCGTGTCGAAATCTTTCGACGTGGGATCAACGTCGGGCGAATAGACAAACTGCGTTGCGGTCTCCGGCGCGGGTTGCGGACTCTGTAGCGCGAGGTCTGCGGCTTCGTTGACCGCTGCGTCAACTTCGTCTTTGAGCTTTTGCAACTCCTCCTGCGTCAGGAAACCTTCTTCGATGAGGAGCGCGCCGAAGCGTTTGACGGGGTCGCGCTCGGCGTCGGTCGTGCGCTCTTCGTCGGGGCGGTAGAGTTTTTCGTCGTCGGAGAGCGAGTGCGAGTAGGGGCGTATGACTTTCGCGTGGACGAGCGCGGGGCCACGGCGCGCGCGGCAATATTCGACGGCACGCGTCAGCGTCTCCAGAGATTCCACCGGGTCTGTGCCGTCGCATTTTTGCAGGTAGAGATCGGGGAAGCCCGCGACGAGGCGCGACACGTCGCCGCCCGCCGTCTGCACTTCGACGGGCACGCTGATCGCATAGCCGTTGTCTTCCACGAGGAAGAGCACCGGGAGTTTCAAGTTGCTCGCCGTGTTCAACGCTTCCCAAAATTCGCCCTGGCTCGTCGTGCCGTCGCCGGTCGAAACATAGACGACTTCATCGGCTTGAAAGTTCTCGATGCGCCCTTTCAACTCTTCGATCAACTCGGAGCGATAGCCCGCCTCGGCGCAGCCGACCGCCTGCAAAAACTGCGTGCCCGTGGGCGACGACTGCGAGACGATGTTGAGTTTCTTATGACCCCAGTGCGAGGGCATCTGCCGACCGTGCGAGTTCGGGTCGGCCTCCGCGCCGACTGCGGAGAGAAGTTGTTCGAGCGGCGTCATGCCGAGTTGGAGGCAGAGCGCGCGGTCGCGGTAATAGGGATAGAACCAATCGTAGCCGGGCTTCAAGGCCAGCCCCGCCGCCGTGAGCACGGCCTCGTGCCCCGCGCCGCTGATCTGGAAAAAGATTTTGTTCTGGCCTTTGAGTTGAATCTCCTTATCGTCCACGCGCCGCGACATGTACATCGTGCGATAGATGCCGAGCATCTGCTCAGCCGACAATCCCCGATACTCACGCGCCTTCAATTCGGTCGCCATGCTTTTACTACTCCTGCTTCTAATAATCAGAATTTAATTTATACTCAAACTAAACCAGCCTCAGAGTGATATTCGGCTCGTGTTCCTGACCATAATGACAGCGCACGGCATCGCGCACTATCTCTCTCAAGCTATCCAGATCATCTGCCTCTGTGAAGATAGAGACACCCAAGCGCGGGCGGTGTAGCCGCCTTCCGGCGCATCTTCTACGAGAAAGATTAGTTCATCCATCTCTTTGTTTCCTGCTCCGAGTTTAAAACTTAATCTTCGTACTCGTTCTCAAGCATCATCCGGTAGTCTTCCGCCATCGAGGGGTGGCCGTGGGCGGTGGCGACTTCGATGCCGCGTTGATAGGCCGCGCGTGCGGCGTCGCGGTTGCCAAGTTTTTCGTGCGCCTGCGCGAGCATGCCGTAGGCGTTGCCCTCGTCGTTGAAGAGTTGGAGATACTTCGTGAGCGTCGCCACCACGTCGGCGTGTCGCTCAGACTTCTCATACTCCTTCGCCAGCCCGAACAGCGCCAACGTATTGTCGGGGTCGCTCTCAAGCATCTGCTCGAAAACTTCAATGCGTGTTGACATAAGTTAAGTGACAAGTGACGAGTGACAAGTGACAAGTTAGGCAGACAAGTTTTGATTTTAACTTGTTACTTGTCACTCGTCACTTGTCACTCTTCTCCTTATTGAGCCTTCGGTTGCCGGTTGTCAATCATCAACTTGGCGATGGTTTGCAGTTGCATGTTGGACGTGCCTTCGTAGATCGCGCCGATCTTGGAGTCGCGCCAGAATTTTTCGACGGGGTAGTCTTTGACGAAGCCGTAACCGCCGTAGAGTTCGATGGCCTTGGAGGCGATGGTTTCGGCGGCGCGCGACGAGTAGAGCTTCGCCATCGCGGCCTCTTTGACGAAGGGCAGCCCGGCGTCCTTCAAACGCGCGGCGTTATAGACAAGCAGGCGCGCGGCTTCAAGTTCCACGGCGAGTTCGGCGAGTTGGAATTGCACGCCCTGAAATTGATTGATGGACTTGCCGAACTGTTGCCGCTCCGAGGTGTAAGCGAGCGCGGCTTCGAGCGCGCCGCGTGCGAGGCCGATCATCTGCGCGCCGATGCCGATGCGCCCTTCGTTCAAGGTCTCGATGGAGACTTTGTAGCCTTTGCCGAATTCGCCGAGGAGATTTTCTTTCGGCACGCGGCAGTTGTCGAAGATGATCTCGGTGGTGGACGAAGCGCGTATGCCGAGTTTGTTCTCCTTCTTGCCGACGCTGATGCCCTCAAAACCTTTCTCGACGATGAAGGCAGTGACGCCCCTGTAGCCTTCTTCCGGTTTGGCGTTGGCGAAGACGACGAAGATTTCGGCTTCCATGCCGTTCGTGATCCAGAGTTTCTGGCCGTTCAAGACGTAGTGGTCGCCCGCGTCCGTCGCCTTGGTCTGCATGGCGAAGGCGTCGGAGCCGGAACTGGCTTCGCTCAGGCAGTATGCGCCGATCTTGTTCTCGGCGAGTTGCGTGAGGTACTTACGCTTCTGTTCCGGGTTGCCCCAACGGATGAGTGCGTTGTTGACGAGCGTGTTCTGCACGTCCATCAGGACGCCGACCGAAGGGTCAACGCGCGAGAGTTCTTCGACGCCGATGATGGCCGTGAAGAACGACGCGCCTGCGCCGCCGTATTCTTCGGGCGTTTCGATGCTCATCAAACCGAGGTCGAAGAGGTGTTTGATGATGGAGGCGTCCATCTTGGCGTGCTCGTCCATCGCTTCGCGGCGCGGTTTGATCTCGCCCTCGGCAAACTCGCGCACGCTGGCGCGAAACATGTTTTCGTCTTCGGAATAGACGGTTAAAGGCGTGCCGCTCAAAAGTTCGGTTGCTGCTTTACTCATCGCTCTTCACAGACCTTCCCGATTTAGATTCAAAATGTTATGGCTGATGCGTTTGTAACCGTAAGCATCGCCTACAAACGCGCCTCAGTCAACCCGTGAAGACAGCGACGAGTGACGAGTGACGGGTGACAAGTTTAGGACAAGACAGTGGGTTTAACGCCGGTGTCCTAAATTGAATTGAACTTCTCTGTGCCTTCTCTGTACCCGCTCCGTGCGCTCTGTGTCTGCGGCGGTGAAGGCTTCTGCTTCC
>DASYMM010000043.1:0-5051 GCA_036009085.1 Pyrinomonadaceae bacterium
CGCAAAAAAGAGACCTGGTCGAATTTCTCAAGTCGCTTTAGAGCGCGTTCGATGTGTGAACTTCGGTTGAGGGTGCGGAGTCGAAGATTCTGAAAAAGGTGTCTATCACAGAGCGCCGTCGCGTGGAGTTTCAAGTGATGGCAGTCCGAATAAAAAAAGGGTAGCAACAATGACACTCACGGAGATGAATTTATATCGTACAAGCGGGACGCAAGGTGCGCCCAAGACGATCAAGCGAGTGGCCGAAGCGCGCCTGCCGACCGACACGGGAGAGTTTCGCATCGTCGGCTTCCGCTCGCTGACCACCGCCGAGGAGTTCGTCGCGCTCGTCAAAGGCGAATTGAGCCCGGACAGGCCGAGCGCGGTTCGCATCCATTCCCAGTGCATGACGGGCGACGTGTTCGGCTCGGTCAAGTGCGACTGCGGACGCCAACTGCGCGCCGCCATGCAACTCATCGAACGCGAGGGGCACGGCGCAATCGTCTATCAACTGCAAGAGGGGCGCGGCATCGGCATCGTCAACAAGATTCGCGCCTACGCCTTGCAGGACGAGGGCGCGGACACCATCGAAGCCAACCTGCGTCTGGGTTTCGCGGCGGACATGCGCCGTTACGAACAGTGCGCTGAAATCCTCTTAGACCTCGGCCTGCGCGCAGTCCGCATGATCTCGGACAACCCCGCCAAGATTCGCGCGCTCCGGCAGCTCGGGCTGGAAGTGGTCGAGCGTGTGCCGCTCGACATCGAACCCCACGATTGTTTCGCCAATTACCTCAAGACCAAGAAGGAGAAGATGGGACACCTCACTAACGTGGCCTGAACAATGTTATGGACGACAAGGAATTCCCCCTCGGAAATATCTCTGACCTCCGCGACGGAGAGATGAAAGAAGTGTCGGCAGGCGAGACGAAAATCCTGCTGGCGCGCGTCGGCGACGACTTCCACGCCGTCAGCCCAACCTGTCCACACTACGGCGCGCCGCTCGTCGAAGGCACGCTCTGCGGCACACGCGTCATGTGCCCCTGGCATCACGCCTGCTTCAACGTTGCGACCGGCGACATGGTAGAACCGCCCGCGCTCGACGGCCTCATGCACTACGAAGTGCGCGTCAGAGACGGGCGCATCTTCGCCAGTCTCCCCGAAGAGCCGCAAGACCGGCGGACTCCGTCGCTATCAAAGCACGACCCTGACGCAGACGCGCGCCGTTTCGTCATCATCGGCGGCGGCGCGGCTGGCTACGCAGCGGTGCAAACTCTCCGCGAGGATGGCTTTCGCGGGCGCATTGTGATGATCACACGCGAAGACCGCGCGCCCTACGACCGCCCGAATCTCAGCAAAGACTATTTGCAAGGCCACGCCGAGCCTGCGTGGATGCCGCTCAGGCCGGATGAGTTCTACGACGAGTGCGACATCGAACTCGTGTGCAACAAAGAGGTGACACGCGTTGACGCGCTCTCGAAGATGATCTCGTTCGAGGGCGGCGAGTCAGTGGACTACGACGCTTTGCTCGTGGCGACGGGCGGCGAGTCGCGCAAGCTCAATATTCCGGGTGCGGATTTGAAGAACGTCTGCGTCCTACGTAGTTTTGCCGACGCCGGTTCGATTATGGAAGCCGCTTCGCGCTCGACGCGTGCCGTCGTCGTCGGTGCGAGCTTCATCGGGATGGAAGTTGCGTATAGTCTCGCCGAGCGCGGCCTTGAGGTAACGGTCGTCGCGCCGTCGGGAGAGCCTTTCGAGCACACGCTGGGCGCGGAGGTCGGCGCGCTGTTCCGGCGTCTGCACGAGAGCCACAACGTCCGTTTCAAACTCGGTTCAATCGTCTTTCGCTTCGAGGGCGGCACCCACGTTCAAGCAGTCGTGCTTGAAAGCGGCGAGCGAATCGAAACGGACATGGTCGTGGCCGGCGTGGGCGTGCAGCCGGTCACGGGATTTCTCAATGGTGTCAGGCTCAACGATGACGGCGGCGTCCTTGTGGATACGCATTTACGCGCCGCCGAAGACTTGTATGCGGCGGGCGACATTGCCAGTTACCCCGACCGACGCACGGGCGAGCGCGTACGCATTGAGCACTGGCGCACGGCACAGCAGCAGGGGCGCACAGCGGCGCACAATATGTTGGGCAGAGACATTCCGTTCGACGGCGTGCCGTTCTTCTGGACGCGCCAGTTTGACGCCGGACTGCTCTACGTCGGTCACGCCTCCGCGTGGGAGGAGATCATTTATCAAGGCGAAGTTTCGTCGGGCGACTTCCTCGCTTTCTATGCGAAGGACGACCGCGTCCTCGCCGTCGCCGGAATGAATCGCGAACGCGACATGGCCGCCGTGGAAGAACTTTTCAGGCTCGACCGCATGCCGACGCCCGCACGTCTCAGAGAACGTGCGACGGACTTCGTGGCATTGCTCGGCAACACCGACAGGCAGGTGGGACGGGACGACGGCATGGGGGAGCGGGCGGCATGAAGACCATCGGCTTGCGTTGCAATCGTTACGAGTCGTGGTGGCGTCCGAGCGTTTCTGTGTGAATTTAACCGGCAGCCCGTGGTGTGCGGTCGCCACGGGCTTTCATATTTTCGTCGGCGAGGCTCGCTTTTGCTGTCAACCGGCGTCAATCATTTTGCATTCGCCGAAGAACGCACGTAAGATGATCGAGCTTACATTCACCAAGCGCCGCTGCCGCGGGATGGCCTTACTCCCTGACCACAACACAAACTTGTACTCGCGGTTGCACTGCTCCACACACCTCGAACGTTACTGTGTCAGAAACAAGGTAGGAATAGAAAATCATGGACTCCTCAACTATCTCACCCGTGAATTCACTAAGTAATAATGAATCTGACGCCAGACATGACAAAGGCGCGGCGATAAGCCATGCCGCCTTCCGCCCGGAGCCTGAAAGAGAGAACCTTACACACTCGAACCACGCGCAGCGGTGGCAGCTTTTCGCCGAACTCGGCAAAGACGAAATGGCTCGCATCGCGGCACACGCACGCTGCCTGCGCAAGGCTCGTGGGGAATTCATCTACATGCCGGGCGACTCTGCCGATCTCGTCTACATCCTGAGACAGGGACGGGTCAAACTGTCCGTGTTGTCCGGGTCGGGCAAAGAGGTCGCGATTGACATCATCAGCCCCGGCGAAATATTCGGCGAGTTTGCGCTCATTGACGAATCCTCGCGCAGCAACATGACGCAGGCGCTCGATGATGTGTCCATGTGGGTCTTTCACAAACGCGACTTCACACGCCTCCTTTCGACCCTGCCGAAGTTAGCCATGAGTTACATCCGGCTCGTCGGCGACCGGCGGCGGCGCATGGAGAAGAAACTCTCAAACATCACGTCGAAGGCCGTCTCGGCTCGCGTCTGCGAGTTGCTGCACGAACTCGCGCTCGGCGTCTCCGAATTAGAGGCCGTCGCGCGCGATTATCTCGTCCCTCTCATGCACCACGACATCGCCAGCCTGATCGGCGCATCGCGCCAGACCACGACCTCCGTGCTCAACGATCTGGAACGACGCGGCATCATCGAGTTGGGGCGTGGCTGGATTCGCATCAAGTGCCTGAAAGACCTCCAAACCTACGGAGTAATAATCTTCACGATGGGGTTGCAAACTTTTTTCGCTTTAATGTCAGCTACCTGACACGCGTGTCAGCCACCTGACATATTCTCGACCCGCCCTCCGGCATAATGCCCCCGCATTCGACAAGGAACGTCGTCGGTAAGACAAGCGTTCGACCCCAAGCTACCCTCGCACAGTTGCCGCAGGTCATCGCCGAAATGAAGTCCCAAGGCATCTCTAACTTTTCTGCCCGGACGGACAGCTATCGAAAATCAGAGCCGGGCGTCAATCGCTGACGCCCTCCCTCTCACAAAGTAGAGAGGAAGAAACTGGCACTTATTCTTGCCACCCTCTCGATAAGAGGAGCGGAATAGGCTCGGTCGAAGTGTGTCTAAAAGCAGCCGACAGATTCTTGGGAAGCCAACTCTCTTGAGCCGGAAATTCAAAGCACCGGCAATCTGAAAACACTTAGGAGAACCCTCATTATGAGAACGAGTAGGAAAACATCGAAGTTTACATTCTGGCTCGCCGTCTTCGCGTTGGCGTTGATGGCGCTGCCGGGTCTGACCCTTAACACGACCAGCTTCGCGGATGACAGCGACCTCGGCACTTCGCCGTTCGACTTCAGCGATGCAGCCTATCGCGCGAATGGTATCGTGCCGGAGAACATCGTGCTCCGCGTCGGAGACGCCAGCCGCAGCGGCGACTTCGTTATTGACAACACGAACAACGACCCGAACCGCCGCAACATCCGCACCATCGAGACCACGCCCGGCACCACCGGCTCAAGCGGCCTGACCTACGCTAACATCTTCGGCGTGCTCAACTCGGCGGGCTTCGAGCGCAACGCTTCCGGCCAATTGACGGCGCGCGGCCAAACCGCCTTCAACATCGCTGAAAGCTTCCGCGTCTTCATCTTCCCGAAAGCGTCGAACGGCTCGATCCTCGATCCGTTTCTCCCGAACAAGCGACAGGACAACCTCTTCGACACGCGCAACGGCTATTTCAGCAACGACCCGCTCGGCCTCTGGGTCGCCGCTTGGGTCGTCTACACGCCGAAGGCATTCACGGCGGCAGGCAAAAAGGAACTCGACCCCATCGCCGCCAACAATGGCCGCGACCTCGACGGCACACCCATCCTGACCAGCCCGTCGCAGATTGACAACCTCGTCTCGAAGGGCTTGGTCGAATTGCGTAAGCGCCCCGTGAACGACAGCGTCTTCCGCTGGGTCATCTGCCCGATCCCCGAAGACCCGCGCGACGGCTTCATCCGTCCCGACGCTTTCATCCGCGACGTGCGACGCGCCGACGGCACTTCGGTCTTCCCGGCGCTACGCAACAACTTCAACTGCCTACAGCAGTCGGGCGACTGGTGCAACTAGACGCGACGGCGTAATGCCCCCGATGCCTGCTCGCTTCCGTGTGCGGGGTGAAGTTACAGCGCGTTCGCGCGGCTGAACTCGCCCCTGCACGGAGGATGACCGGAACCGCTGCGCTGCT
>DASYMM010000044.1:0-4478 GCA_036009085.1 Pyrinomonadaceae bacterium
GCGTCGCCGTCGTAGCCTTCGCCCTCTCCGGCCTCGTCAGTTGGCCGCAAGCCCTCCTGATGGCGGTGGGCGCGATCCTCGGCGGCTACTACGGCGCAAGCCTCGCGCGCAAACTCGGCCGAACCTTCGTCCGCCGCGCCGTCATCCTCATCGGCCTCACCATCGGCTGCCTCATGCTCTGGCGCATGTCACATTAAACACACGCTCTCCTGCCCGAATTAACCGGCGAGCAATCAATATAGATGATGATAAGGCGAGCTAATTGCGAGTCCGGTTGAGTGAGTTGTTAGACCCGGATAGATAATAATGCGGATAAATTTTCTCATCACATCAAGCCTCCGAGGTCGAGCCTCAACACAAAGTAGTAATAGCGCAACAAAGTTTAAATTCCTCGTTGAGGGACGAGGCCGCTACATTTATACCAAAGTTAAGTTGTAGCAGCGGGGCGCAGGGAGATGACGACGGATTTGGAGACGGGGGTGTTGCTTTTGTCGGCGACGCTGCGGATGGGGACGAGGACGTTGGTTTCGGGAAAGTAAGTCGCAGCGGAGCGACGCGGGATGCTGTAGGGCACGACGATGAAGCGGCGGGCGATGCGTTCTTCGCCTTCAAAGTGGCTGGTTAAATCAACGATTGAGCCTTCGGTGAGTCCCGCCTCGCGGATGTCTGCGGGGTTGAGGAGGACGACGCGGCGTTCGTTGCGGATGCCGCGATAGCGGTCGTCGAGGCCGTAGATGGTGGTGTTGAATTGATCGTGGCTGCGGATGGTCATCATCAGAAACTGTCCGGGCGCGAGCGCATGGCGCGGCAGTTCGTGGACGGTAAAGTGCGCTTTGCCGGAAGCGGTTTTCCACTCGCGTTCGCGCGCGAGGTTCGGCAGGTAGAAGCCGCCGGGATGGCGCACGCGCTCGTTGTAATTCTCGAAGCCGACGACGACGCGGGAGATGCGTTCGCGTATGAGATCGTAGTTGGCGGCGAGTTCCAACCAGTTGACGTTAACGCCTGCGCCGCGCGTGCCAGTGAAGGTCGCCTCCGCGAGTTGTGCGACGATTGAGACTTCGCTCAGTAGTTCTGTCGAAGCAGGCTCCAAATTCCCGCGCGAAGACTGCACGACGCCCATCGAATTTTCCGCGCTGACAAACTGCTCGCCCGTCGCCTGCCTGTCAATTTCCGTGCGACCGAGACAGGGCAGGATCAAAGCCTGTTCGCCCGTGATGAGGTGTGCGCGGTTGAGTTTCGTAGAGACTTGCACGGTGAGACGCAAACGGCGCAGGGCTTCGGCTGTGTACTCGGTGTCGGGCGTGGCCGAGAGGAAATTGCCGCCCATCGCGAAGAAGACTTTCGCACGCCGGGCGTGCATCGCCTTGATCGCTTCCACCGTGTCGAAGCCGTGCGTGCGTGGCGGCGCGAAGTCGAACTCTTTGGCGAGCGCGTCGAGGAAGGCCGGGGTGGGGCGTTCCCAGATGCCCATGGTGCGGTCGCCCTGCACGTTTGAATGGCCCCGCACGGGGCAGACGCCCGCGCCCGTCTGCCCGATCTGCCCGCGCAGGAGCAGCAGGTTGACGATCTCCTGTATGTTCGCCACGGCGTTCTTGTGCTGCGTGAGTCCCATCGCCCAACAGAAGATGGTGCGCTTCGATTCGATAAAGATGCGCGCGGCTGCTTGTATCTCTTCGCGCGCGATGCCGCAGCTTTCCGTGATCTCGTTCCAACCGACTTTGTCGAGCGAGGCGGCGAACTCCGTGAAGCCCGTGGTGTGCGCGTCGATGAAATCATGGTCGAGCACAACGCCTGCGCGCCGCGACTCGGCTTCCAACACTTCCTTGCTGATGCCTTGCAGGAGCGCGACATCGCCGTTGATGCGAACTTGCAGGAAGAGGTCGGCGAGTTGCGTGCCGCTTCCCAAGAGCGTGTCGAAGATTTCCTGCGGGTGTTTGAAACGCGACATGCCCGCTTCGGGGAGCGGGTTGATGTGGACGATGCGGCAGCCGCGACGCTTGGCGGCCTGCAAGGTCGAGAGCATGCGCGGGTGGTTTGTGCCGGGATTCTGCCCGATGACGAAGATCGCTTCGGCCTCCGCGAAGTCTTCGAGCGTGACCGTGCCTTTGCCGACGCCGATGCTTTCGCTTAGAGCGGAACCGCTCGATTCGTGGCACATGTTCGAGCAGTCGGGCAAGTTGTTCGTCCCGTATGCGCGGACGAAAAGTTGATACAGGAAAGCGGCCTCGTTGCTCGTGCGACCGGAAGTGTAGAAGACTGCCTCGTCGGGCGTGGCGAGCGCGTTCAACTCTGCGGCGATGAGTTTGAATGCTTCATCCCACGTGACGGGTTCGTAGAAGTCGCTGCCGCGCCGGAGCAACATGGGGTGCGTCAGTCGGCCTTGATCGTTTAACCACATGTCCGTCTGGCGGGAGAGTTCCGAGACGCTCCAACGGCGGAAGAAGTCGGGCGTGATGCGTTTCGTCGTGGCTTCGTCGGCGACGTGCTTGGCGCCGTTTTCGCAGAACTCGAAATGGGTGCGCTCGCCGTCAGGTTCAGGCCACGCGCAGCCGGGGCAATCGAAGCCGCCCTTTTGATTGATGCGCGTGAGAGTTTTGAGCGTGCGCGTCGCGCCCATCTCGGAGAGGGAATGTTTCATCGCAGACATGATGGCCGGGAGACCGCCGGCGGCTGTGTCTGCGTGCGAGACTTTGATGCCCGTGAAATCTTCCGGCGGCTGCGCGCGACGCGAGGCGTGCGCCGGTTCGGTTGAGTTGCTCGCGGCATCCGGCTCACGTTGCGCCGGGTCGTCAGTTGAAGCGGCAACTTCACCGGCGCGCATTTCGCGCTCCGACTTCAAATCGTGCTTGGCGGGTTCGTAGTGGCTCGGATGCGCTTCGACCTTTTGGTCGGGCGCGCCCTGCTGCTGCTGCTGTCCCTCAGTTTTAACCTGTTCCTTCATCGTCTCTCCGCGAATGATACTTCACTACGCATCTGATTTGTACTCAAGCTTGAAAATTGGATGCTACTAAACGAGCCGCGCGTTAGTTGGCTCGCGTGCGGAGGTGTAAAATGAGTTCATTCCCCGGCGGCTGCCGTTTACCTGCGACAAGTTCCGTCCGACGTGGCTACCTTACATTTTAACGGGAGAGATATGTTGACTAAAAAAACGCTCACGGCGGCCTGCGCCTCGCTGCTGTTGCTACTGCTGCACGCCGGTTGCTCAAAGCCCGCCGGGCGAGGCGAAAGCGCGCCCGCGTCCACGTCGAACTCCGCGAGCGACGTTCGACGGACGGCTGCGACCGAGCCTGTCCGTGTCTCCTTGAACGACGCGGACGCGGCGGAGCCGGGGGTGGCGGCGGCGAGCGACGGGTCTGTGTATGTCGCGTGGGTCGAGCACGGCAAGGACGGCGCGGCTGACGTGTGGCTCTCGCATTTTGATGCGGAGGCCAAGCCGCAGGGCGCGCCCGTGCGTGTGAACGGGGCGGCGGGCGAAGCGACCGCGTGGCATGGCGACCCGCCGACGGTTGTGGTCGCGCCGGACAACACGATCTTTGTGACGTGGACGGCGGGCGTGAAGGGGGTGAAACACGCCAGCACGCTCTATCTCTCGGCCTCGCGCGACGGCGGGCGCAGTTTCGACGCGCCCGTCAAAGTTAACGACGACAAGAAACCTGCGGCGCACGGGATGCACTCGCTGGCCGTCAGCCCCGACGGGCGCGTCTACGTGGCTTGGCTCGACGAGAGAAACGTCGCGCCGCCTCCGCCCGCGAAACCCGGCGCGGCACACGTGCACAAGGAGAGTAACCGGGAAATCTTTTTCGCCGCATCGAGCGACGGCGGGCGCACCTTCAACGCAAACCAGCGTCTCGCCTCCGAAGTCTGCCCTTGCTGTAAGACGATGCTTGCGGCGGGCGCGGACGGGCGCGTCTATGCGAGTTGGCGGCAGGTGTTGCCGGGCGAGTTTCGACACATCGCCGTCGCCGCTTCGACGGACGGCGGCCAGACGTTTTCCACGCCCACAATCGTCCACGACGACAAATGGCAGATCGCCGGATGCCCCGTCTCAGGCGCGGCTCTCTCTGTCGCAGCGAACGGCACGCTCTCGGTGCTCTGGTACACGGCCGGCGAAGCGGGCGCGCCCGGCCTCTACCGTTCGGAGTCGCGCGACGGCGGGCGCACGTTTGCGCCGCGCACGCCGCTCGCGCGAAGCAGCGGGCGCGGCACGCCCGTCTTGTTGAAGGGCGCGGGCGACGAGCAAAATCTTCTGGCGGTTTGGGAAGAACGCGGCGAGGGCGGTTCGACGCGCATCGCCACGGCGCAACTCAAGGACGACGTGCAAACTCCTTCGAGCGATACCGTGGCGAGTTCGGGCGAACTGCCCGTCGCCACGAGAACAGGCGAGGGAACGTTCATCGCCTATGTCGTGGAGAAAGACGCACGGCGTAGCGTGTGGCTGGTGCGAGCGCGCGGTTAGAAAAGTAAGACTCATCGCAGAG
>DASYMM010000045.1:0-5653 GCA_036009085.1 Pyrinomonadaceae bacterium
TGTCCGGGCGTCTTTTGTAAAGGATTAAACCCTTCACCACCGCAGACACAGAGGACACGGAGGGGGGCACAGAGACTTGATTGATCTCTGTGCCCCCTCCGTGTCCTCTGTCTCTGCGGTGGTGACCGTCTTAATTCTTAGTCGCGCTCGGCATAATAAGTTAACGACGTTTCTTCGCCGCGCCGCCCGAACTCTTCCGCGACTTCTTCGCGCTTCCCTTGCGCTCCTCCGCGCGAAAAAGGCGCATGCCTTCCTCAATTAAATTCTCCGCGCGCTTCGGCCCGAAACGCCCGAGCGGCTTGAACTCCACTCCCTTGATTTCATTGTACGAGATGAAGAAGTGCTCGATCTCCTCCAGCAGGTGCTCGCTCAGTTGGCCGAGCGAACGCACCTCTTTGTGGTTGCGCGCCTTCTCGGCCACGGCGATGAGGCGGTCGTTGCGCACGGTCTCGCCGCTCTCTTCGGTCTGCTCCGCTTCGACCACGCCGATGAGACGCGCCACGACGACGCAACCGACGAAGGCCGCTTCGTCCATCAGCACGAGCACGTCGAGCGGGTCGCCGTCGCCGCCCTTCGTGGAGGGCACGAAGCCGAAGTCGAAAGGGAAGGACGCCCCGGCGGGGAGCACGCCGCTCAATTTGAAGAGGCCGAGTTCTTCGTCGTACTCGAACTTGTTGCGGCTGCCCTGCGGCGTATCAATGACGACGTGCACGCCGACCGGGTCGGACGCGTGCGTCTGGAGATGCGAAAGGCGTGTGCCGCCGGAAGATTTGCGAGCCATGTTGAGAACACCCTCCTGTGTCAGTCGCGCGTGCCTTCATATCAAGCGCGCATGAGATTTCGCCGAGCCTCAAAGTTTGAGGCCATAGCTTTACAACAACGACGCTTCATCTTTCAACCTTTTCCCGCGCGCGCCGGGCGCAGGCGACTACGACGGCGCGCCCGTCGCGGCTGCTCGTTCGCGTGTCTGGTTGTTATAATTCGTGCGCTTTGAAAATGTGTTGACGCACTCGCGCTCGAACCGGCGGGGAAGGAGAACGAAAGCATGGAGATGTCGCAGTTGCGCGCCTTCCGCGTGGTCGCCGAGACGTTGAACTTCACACGCGCCGCCGAACGCCTCCACCTGACGCAGGCCGCGATCAGCCACCAGATCAAGGCGCTCGAAACCGAACTCGGCGAACCGCTCTTCATACGCCTCAAGCGCGGCGTCCAACTCTCGCCCGCGGGCGTCGTCGCGCTCGAATACGCCGAACGCATCCTCGACGACGCGGAAACCCTGCGCGAGCAGGTGTCCGGCGCGGAGCGTGCTCTAGTGGGGCGCGTGCGCGCGGCGGCGGCCACACAAGCCTTCGTCCATCTCTTCGCCGCGCCCTTTGAATCCTTCATGCGCGCGAACCCGCACATCGAACTTTCGTTTCGCACCACCGTCAGCACCGAGCAGACGCTCTCCGACGTGTTGAACGGCAACGCCGATGTCGGCTTCGGTTCGCTGCCCGACTATTCCCCGGCCTTGCAGGCGACCGAGTTGTTTGAAGACGAACTCGTGCTTGTCGTCGGCAACCGGCACCGGCTCGCGCTGAAAGGTGTGGGCGGCGACGGCGCGGCGGCAGGAGTAGTTGAGGCGCAGGAGATCGAGCGCGAACGCTTGATCATGTTCGAGCGCGGCACCTCGATCCGGCGCACCACCGAAGACTTCTTCAAACGCGCGGGCATCAGCCCCGCCCTCGCGCTCGAATCAAACGATACTTATTTTATGAAGCGCATGATCGAGCACGGCCTCGGCATCTCGCTTCTGCCTTCGTGGGCGGTGCGTGAGGAAGTCGAAGCGGGCAAACTCGCGCAGTTGGAGATTGCGGGGCACAGCCTGCGTCGTTCCATCTCCATGATCTCGCTCGGACGCTTCCAGCCCGCGCCCACGCGCGCCTTCCTCGCCTTCATGCTCAACCAACGAGCGCAGTTGCAGGAGATGGCCTTAAACGTCGAACTCGCCGCGGCAGGAGCAGCCGCCGACGCGCTCGCGTGAGTTTGTCTAGCGAAGTTCAGAGTGCCTATCAAAGCTACTTTTCATCTTCCTTTGCGTGAGATTAGATTTTCACGCAAAGACGCAAAGGAAGACATTAAACGTGCGAAAGGAGTTCCGGCGATGTCGGACAAACAGGAAGACGTGAACATCATCCTGCGCCTCTACGAACTGCGGCGCGAGGAGACGATGCGTAAGGCGCGCGATTGGTTCATGACGGATTTCAACCCGGAGAGCACGCAGGATTTGCTCGCCATGATGGTTTCCGTCGAGCACAACGCGGCTTACCGCATGGTGACGAGCTACTGGGATATGGCCGCCGCCTTCGTCAATCACGGCACGATTGACGAGCAACTTTTCAACGACATACATTTCGAGCACATCGCCGTCTATGCCAAAATCCAGCCGTTTCTCGCAGAGTTTCGCGCCGTCACACATGCTCCCTACTACCTGACGCATCTCGAACAACTCGTCCGGCGCATGCCCGACGCGGAGGAACGCCTCGCCACCATGCGCCGCTACATGAAACGCCGCCTCGACGCGAAAGGCGCAACCGCCGCGCACGAAAGCCCGCCCGCCGAACCCGACGCCGCAAGCTGAACGTTCGCCTTCTCCGAGCGTGTTAATAATCCGCCTGCCCGTTCGTTTAAGGTAGTAAGCGGAGGTGTGTCTCGCCCGGCGCGAGATAAAAAGTTCGCGCGCGGCATCAAGCGTAGTTTCGCATGGATGGTTTCTAAATTCGCGGCGATTATCTCTAAACCTTCCGCGCCGGTTCGTCGTATACCCCAGCGTCTGAGCCAAGGTTAGCTCGCCGGATAATCCCAGTTTTATGAGAAACGTCTACACCTTTTATATAGATGCCACGCGGATCGCGCTGCAATCAATCTTCGCGCACAAGCTGCGCGCCTTTCTCACCCTGATCGGCATCATCATCGGCGTGGCATCGGTCGTCGTGGTGGGCGCGGCGATTAGCGGGCTGAACACCTACGTCATAGATAAAGTCGGGAAGATGCTCGGCTCGAACCATTTCATGATCGCGCGCATGGTCAGTTCCGGCCAGTTGTCCGAAGAGGAACTGGAGAAACGCCAGCGGCGCAACCCGATGCTGAATAATCTCGACGTGGACTGGCTCCGGCAATATTGCACGCAATGCACGCACGTCGGCGCGCAGGCCGGGCGCGGATCGAATTTCGAGCAGGACGGCAAGAGTTTTTACGGCGGCATCGTCTTCGGCGTGACGGCCAACATGGGCGAGATCGAAGATAAGACGATCACCGACGGTCGTTTCATTCAACAGGAAGAGGACGACAACGCTTCGCTCGTCGTCGTGCTCGGCGGCGACATCAAAGATAAATTCTTCCCCGACGTTGATCCGCTTGGAAAGACTCTCAAGGTCGGCGGGTTGCCGATGCGCGTCGTCGGCGTGGAGGAAAAGCGCGGCCCCATCTTCGGCGACCTCGTGGACAAGCACGTCTATATCCCTCTGAGAACCTTCGAGCGCATCTACGGACGCCAGCAGAACCTACAGATTCACGGCAAAGGCTCTTCGCGCGACACCTTCCAATTGACGATTGAAGACGCGCGCACCGCGCTCCGAAATTATCACCAGTTGGTCGGGAGCGAGGACGACGACTTCGGCCTCGTCAACACGGAAGAACTCGGCGGCCAGATCGATCAATTCACGGGCGCGATTGCCGCGGTCGTCGTGCCGATCACGTTCATTTCGCTCGTCGTCGGCGCAATCGTCGTCATGAACATCATGCTCGTCTCGGTGACGGAGCGCACCTTCGAGATCGGCTTGCGTAAAGCCTTGGGCGCAAGGCGTAAGCAGATCATGATGCAGTTTTTGATCGAGTCTTCGACGCTCTGCGCGCTCGGCGGCGTGCTCGGACTGCTGCTCGCCGCCGCGCTCGCCGCGCTCATCTCGGCGACGACGCCGATCCCCATGACGATCACCATCGGCTACGTGCTGCTCTCGATTCTTTCGTCGGGCGGCATCGGCATGGTCGCCGGAATTTATCCGGCCTTCAAAGCGTCGCGGCTCGACCCGATTGTCGCGCTGACGAGAAATTAGGCGAGAAACCATGCGACGGACACGAGGACGGAGAAGTTAAGGGCGCGCGCCCGAAGAGGTAAGGATTTATGAAACTGCCGGGACTCCTGACGAAAGAGATTTTAGCGATGTCGCTCGATAGTATTCGGGCGCATAAGTTCAGAAGCATGTTGACGACCATCGGCATCGTCATCGGCGTCCTGACGGCGGTGGTCATCGCTTCGATCCTGACGGGCTTGCGCGGCAACATCGTCAAGATCGTGGAAGAGTACGGGTCAAACAACCTCTACGCGTTTCACCTGACGACGGGGCCGCAGGTGGGCGAGCGCGATCAGGCCGAGCGCACGCGTAAGGTTTTGACGCCGGAAGACGGCGAGGCTTTGAAGGCGGCGAGCGCGGTCGAGGATGTCGCCTTCGAGTCGCCGAACATCGGCTACGGCGGCGGACCTTTCGACGACACCATCAGCTACAACGGCAAGACCTACCGGCGCGGCAACACCAAAGGCGTCACGGCGAACCACGCGGAAGTGATCAACGTCAGTTTGCGCGAAGGCCGCTACATCTCCGAGCAGGACGATCTCAACCGGCGCAACGTGATGGTGATCGGCGTGAACGCCGCCGACGCTCTGTTTCCCGAACAGCCCGACAACATCGTCGGCAAGCAGGTGAAGATGGGCGGCTACGTCTTCGAGATTATCGGCGTGCTGGCGAAGCGCAAGAACACCGTGATGGGCGAGAACGAGGAGGACAACGCCGTGCTCGTGCCCTTCCGCACGGGACTCCAGATCGCGCCCGCCAGAAGGTTTCTCATTCTGATCATTCGCGCGAAGACGGGGCAGACCGCTCTCGCGCTCGATCAGGTGGAAGAAATCTTACGCACGCGCCGCAACGTGAAATTCAGCGAGCCGAACAATTTCGACGTGAAGACGGCGAGCTCGTTTATCGAACAGTTCGACAGCATCACGGCGATGGTCGGCGTCATCGCCATCGCGATCTCTTCGGTCGGCCTGCTCGTGGGCGGCATCGGCGTGATGAACATCATGCTCGTCTCTGTCACGGAGCGCACGGCGGAGATCGGCATACGCAAGGCCATCGGCGCGCGGCGCGTGGACATCGTCAACCAATTTTTGTTCGAGGCGATGACCCTGACGCTCTTTGGCGGCATCCTCGGCGTGGTGCTCTCGGTCTTGATCAGCCAGATCATCATGTTCTTCATCCCTGCGCTTCCGGCTTCGATCCCTTTGTGGGCGGTGCTGACGGGGTTGATCGTCTCGGTCGCCGTCGGCCTCATCTTCGGCGTGTGGCCTGCGATGAAGGCTTCGCGGCTCGACCCGATAGAATGCCTGCGCTACGAGTAGAGCGCGAAGAGTAGAACCGGCAGGCGGGAAAACTTAAGGCGTGCGTCCGTTAAATTAACGGGCGCGCGCCTTTGTTTTGTACATCCGCCGGGGGCTTCGGATGCGTAATTTAGGGCGCGATGGTTGAAGTCTTTGGATTGGGAGTCGGGTGTGCTAAATTCAGCGTCACGTGAATGACACGTTGATCCAACGGAGCGGAAATCATGCTGCCAGAATCTCCGA
>DASYMM010000046.1:0-5334 GCA_036009085.1 Pyrinomonadaceae bacterium
AACAAGCGGCAGCCATTTTGTAGGCATCACTTTCGCTCCCGATAGCAACTCGGTTTTCTATGTCAAATACGATCAAGATTCGGCGATGGGTAATTTGTATCAGATTGCGGTGCTCGGCGGTGCGGCGCGCAAGGTTCTGACGGACATTGACACCCGGATCAGTTTCGCGCCGGACAAGAAACACTACGCGTTTCTGCGAAATGATTTAAGCCACAAGGAGACGCATTTGATAGTCGCCAATCTAGACGACGCAGAGCAAAGACATCTCGCCGTCCATGCAGGCGTTAATTGGACGACCGACGCCGCGCCTGCCTGGTCGCCCGACGGTAAAGTCATAGTCTTTACGGCGAGAAGCGAAGGCTCAAAAGTGGCGAACTCGATAGCCTCTCTGTTTGAAGTGCAGGTGGCGGACGGCAAACAAACGATCCTCAACACGCGCCAATGGGACGCCATTCAAGCGATTGAGTGGCTGGCAGACGGGAAAAGTTTAATCGTCGCCGCACGCGACAATGCTTCGTTGCTCGCACATCAGTTGTGGCAAATAGATTACCCCGGCGGCAAAGCGCGCGCGATTACCGGAGATTTGAATAGTTATTCAAGCGCGGGCGTCACCGCAGATATGAAGTCGCTCGTGACGATCCTGCATCGTCGCATCGTGAATCTGTGGAGCGCGCCGGGCGACAGAGCAAGGGACGCCGTCCAGATTCTTTCCGGTAACAGCAAAGATTTGGGTTGGACGTTAGGCGTCGAATGGTTGCGCGACGACAAAATTATTTACGGTTCGACGGCAAGCGGAAAAGAAGATGTCTGGTTGATGAATGCGGACGGAAGCAATCAGAAACAATTAACGACCAACGCCGGCGCGAACTTCGAGCCGACGGTTTCAGACGACGGGCGCACCGTGGTTTATGTCTCAAAAGCTGCCGATGCCGCACAGCGTTTGTGGAAGATGAATCTCGATAACGGCGAGTGCGTGCAATTAACCGGCGGCGGTTCCGACCTACGCCCGGACATTTCGCCTGACGGACGCTCGGTTGTGTACATGTCGATCAATCAAGGCTCGCCGTCGTTGTGGAAGACCTCGATTGACGGCGGCGGCGCGGCGGTTCGACTCTCGGATAAAATAACATCGGTGCCGCGCATCTCGCCGGACGGACGCTTCGTCGCCTGCTTCTATCGCGCGCAATTAGATACGTTTTCCAAACTAGCCGTTCTCCCGTTTGACGGCGGCGACCCCGTCAAAGTGTTTGATAAATCTCCGACAACTTTCGTGGAAGCGGGTATTCGGTGGACACCGGACGGACGCGCCCTGACCTTCGTTGACAACCGCGACGGCGTATCGAACATTTGGCTGCAACCTTTGGACGGAAGCCCTGCAAAGCAATTAACGAATTTTACCTCCGAGACGATCTTTCGTTTTGCCTGGTCGCCCGACGGCAAGATGTTTGTCGCCGAACGCGGCACGGAAACCGGCGACATCGTGTTGATTAACAAATAGAGTTGAGACGGCAAAAATGAGAGGAGAGAAATCCTTCCGCCGCCAGAACCGGCTCGTTGATGCGTGAAGCGTCAGGTAAACGCGAGTTCGTAGCCTGCCTTATCCACGACAGCGGGGTAGTTTCGGACGCTGACGCGGTCTTTCTCCTTGTCCGACTCGCGTAGCTTCTTATATTCCAGCAGGCAATCATGGAGATACAACTCGTCGTTTCGCTGCTCGGCGTAACGCCAACCCTCGGAACTGCGCTCTTCCATCCAGTGGTTGTGCTCCTCCTCGGCGAGGGCTTCGAGGTGGCTATCCAGCCGCTCGCGTACCTTGAGCGGTTCAGCCGCCGGGCGCGTGCCTCGCTCCACGACTCTCAACCCGACGAGGGCGATGATTTTGGGGATGCGCCGGGCTGCCTCCATGTTCGCCCGCTTAATATCGGGGGGCAGGTCTTCAAAGGGCATGTCGTAGCGCGGCGTCCGCCCCTCAGCGTGGTCTATCGCCCGCCAGTTTTCGTGGATGGCAGGAGCCAGCCTGCTTATGATCTCGTCGGGTTTGAAGGGCATGTCCTGCGCGCAAATGGTGTAGAAGTCATCGGCGTTGACGTGGAGCGAGAGCTGGTTGGGGGCGGGTAGTTGTGAGCGACGCAGGGGTGCGTTGGACATCTTTCGCGCGGCGGCGAGCGGCTCCAGCAGCTTGTTCAGCGAGCGCGCGCCGTGCTTGTACTCGCCGACCTCCAGCAGCGCAGTCAGCGCGCCTTCGTCGATCTCAAGCGGCTCGTTGTCTGCTTTGCAGTCGAGGGCGTTTCTGATGATGAGAGCGCGGCGCACGGGGAAGAAGATGTCGGACGGGTCTTTCGCGCGCTTCCCGTCCGCGTCGGGCGGGAGGAGCCTCTGGTTAGGCCCGAGCACGTTGAGGTAGCCGTCGAGCCTGCTCATGAAGTCGGGGCCTTTGGCGAGCCGGAAGCTCCGCACGACCTCTTCCGGGTGCGGGTTGTCGGGGTCTCTGCCTGCCCGTGCGCGAAGCTCCTCGAAAGTCTCTGCGGTGCCCCCGGCGAAGATGAAGACGCACTTGCCGAGTGTGTGCGTGATCTGCCCTTGCTGGAAGCGTCCGTCCTGCATCGGAGCCAGCAGGTATTGGAGCCACTTGTACTCGCGCGAGTCGAATTCGTCCCAGAAGACGACCGGCGTAAGCCCCTGTAGCACGAGGTCGCGCACCTGATGAAACGCGCCGATGAGGTCTTCCGGTTTGTCGAACTGCGAGAGGTTGAACTCCTTCCAACCCTCGTAAGAGCCCTTGTCCGGGTTGCCGAAGACTGCGAGCGCGAGTTGCTCGACGCCGAACGACTTGCCCGATCCGGGTGTGCCGAAGACGCCGATGGAGAGCGGCTTCTTGCCGTTGGACGTGTCGCGGTAGGCTCGCAGGATGCGGCGCAGGCTGCGGAGCGTCTCCATCTCCTCGCGCCCCGCGCTGATCAACTTGCCCATCCGCAGGTGCGGCGCCTGCGACAGCACCGAAAGCCCTCGCAGCGCGATCCGTCGCGCGAACCCGTAGAGCAATTGTCGCTCGGGAACGAGCGGTTTCTGCAACGAAGCCAGCACCGACCACTGCACGGGCGCACCCCCGAAGGCTTCCACGGGCACAGCCGCGCGTGCGAAGCGGTGGGCCTGGCAGAGGATGGCGTCCGCCAGCCGCTTCACGGGGAACCCCGCGCCGGGACTGAAATCGCCTTCGGCAGACACGGCGACGCCGTGCCCCTCCTCAAGCAGGTTACGCATGGCAGACAGCCCGCGCTCAATGGCCGGCTCGAAATCGAGCGCGTTGTCGCGCGGCGAAACCAGCGTCTGCACCACCGCCGCCGTCAGACAACTCAGGTATCCGAAGACGTGGCCTTTGATGTGGCTCGACCACTCGCCCTCAGCGTTCGCGGCGTCGAAGACCAGGCGGGCTTTCGGTTGCTCAGGGTCTTCAAAGTCAACCCAGACCGCGCCGTCTATCCCGAAATTTATGATGAGGTGGCGCGACTCGCACAGACGCCGCACTGCCGGGTTGTGCTTCAACTCGTGCATCAGGTGCTCTACGCTGCGCTCCCACGAAAGCCCCTGGCTGAGGCGCACGTCGTTCTGCCGGAAGAGCCGCGCCGACGCGAGCGTCACCAGCCGCCCTTTCAACTTTTGACTCGACAGCCGATCCCACAACGCGCCCTGACCGATTGACCCGGCGAGCTTTAAGACGATCCATTCGGGGAGCGACTCATCCGTCGCCGTGTCGTCAGGCAGGAGCCACAACCCGCTCTGCTGCTGTCGTCTGAAGAGGTCGCCTGCGTCATCCAGAACGAGGATATTCGGTGCCGGGGGCAGGCCGTCAGCCACCTTGAAGAAGGGCGTTGACGTGGCCGCAGCCTTGTCCTTCGAGGGCAGGGTCGCGGGGACTGCCCCGGGCGGGCCGTAGCCCAAGGGTTTACTCACACGCCACACCCGATCTTCGCCCTCCGGCAACTGAAAAGGCTCCCACCAGGCGTAACCGATGAGCCGTTCAGGCCAGTCTCTCGCATCTTTCGGCACCACTCGCCCCATCCCGCATTTAGGGACGGCCGATTCAGCGGAGTTGTTGGCAGGCCATTCCCAGTCCGCGTCCGCCTTCTGCTCCGGCTGCAACGGCGTCGCCCCGAATTTGGCTGCGAGGACGGATTTGATCAAACGACAGGTGAGGACTGCGCCGCCCGGTTCTTCCTTCATGTGCGTGCCGCGCGCCGAATGGTCGCCGAGCGTGTAACGCTCGCCGCCGTAGATGTGCCGGTCAAGGACGATGTCGCCCGTGACGACGATTGATGAGGTTTCAGGCTTCATGGCGTGTATCTATATCACTTCGGGCTGAGCTTGTGAGAAATTCGTGTGGGAGCTGAAGCCCCGCGCCCGATCAGTCTAACCCGCGCCGACGAGCAGCATTCTAGCACCGTTGAGAGAAAGAATGTTGAGAGCCATGCTGTCGGAGCGTCGGGGCGAATGAGTTGTGCGGCGGCGTCCACAGTTACAACGCGCTCTGTTGCGCTGACGCGCTCCTGCGAATAAACCCGGCAACCCAAACCGCCAACATCGCTGCCACGAGATGTACTACGATGCCGAACCCATCCGACGCCATGTTGAACCAGAAGCCATAACGCAAAGGGTCTGCTCCCCACAGACGGTCATAGATGAACTGCACCAGCAGAACCGCCATCAAATCCAGAAGCACGATGGTCGCCGAAAGCGCGACGGCATAGCGTAACCAGAATCGTTGTCGGGCGAATGTGGGCAAAAGAAAGAGATGATTGGCATAAACCGCGAGGGCGAAAGATGACACCAGAACTGCTGTCGAGGATGCCGCTATAGTCAGGGTTGGATGATGCCCGCGCGTCACTATGAGCCAGAAGGCGAATACGCCCGACCACACCGCCATATGCAATGCGAAACGTCGAAACGACATAACCTTTATCATACCTCCTTCAAGCAGAGACGCCGCGCATCGCTCGCCGCGTATTGAGCTAAGCAGGCACGGCGTCTTGCGGACGAGAGCCATGCTACTCGCGGCCGGGTGCATACCTGCATCTAGCTCCTTTAATTTTGCAACCGGCTCTTAGACATTCCCCTGCCGAAAGCTCACCTTGACAAAATCGCGCCCGCAACTTACCCTCCCCGCGTCCATATCGGGTTGATGGTTTGGATGATCTACACCTGATCGCCTATCCCTCATCTAGTAAATCACAGCTTAAGCGCGATGCGAGTTTGACACCCGCAGGAATCTAACGTCACCTCTCCGCATGGAACTTTTCCGCTCTGCATTTTGTCTAAGAGTAGGAAAATAGTTGGGTC
>DASYMM010000047.1:0-5389 GCA_036009085.1 Pyrinomonadaceae bacterium
AGAGTCAGGCGCAAATGGGTCAAGCGGCGATTAAGTTGCCGCGCAAAATTTAAGGCCAAGACCGCTTCATGTCTTCCTTTGCGCCTTCCGTTCTAACTTTGCGCCTTTGCGAGAACTGTATTTCTCGCAAAGGCGCAAAGTCAGAACTTAAGACGTAAAGGGTTGACGCGCGGTTCTTAGTTGAGTTCATTGCAGGATGGGAGTGGAAGAGATGACGAAACGTGAAGGTGTGGGAGAGGAAGCGACGGCGGGTGGGAGCACAACGCCGCAAGAGTTGGGACAGCAACCGCTCGCCGGGCGCGGCGAAAAATCTTCGGACGCCGCCGGGGCGAATACGCCCGCGAGCGTGACGCGTTCAAACTTCGCCACGCGCGTGGCGCGCACCCAACTGCACACAGGCGCGACGCTCCTCGTCCTCGAAAATCGCGCGACTCCAACTATCTCTCTGCGCGGCAGTCTGCGCGCCGGTTCCTATTTCGAGCCGCGCGACAAGCCGGGACTGGCGCGCCTCACAGCCGACATGCTCGAACGCGGCACGCGTCTACGCACCAAACTCCAACTCGCGAACGACCTCGAATCCGTCGGCGCGCAGATCGAATTTTCCGCAGACCCTTTCAGCGTCGAGATCGCCGCACGCTCGCTCGCCAAAGATTTGTCGCTCCTGCTCGGTACGCTCGCGGAACAGTTGCGCGCGCCCGCGTTTCCCGCCGAAGAGTTGGAGAAGTTGAAGCAACAGGCCATCGCGGCCATTCAGGAGCAGCAGGCGAACACGCGCCTGCGCGCCTACGAAAAGTTTTCTCAACTCACATACGATCCGGCGAACCCCTTCTACGTCCACGCCGGAGACGCGCTTGTCAAAAGCCTCAACTCGATCACGGTCGAAGACGTGCAGAGTTTTTACGACGCGCGTTACGGTGGCCGCTCGCTCATCATCTCGGTCGTCGGCGATGTGCGTGTTGATGAAGTGCAGAGACTGTTTGCGGAAGCGTTCGGCGAGTTCACAGGGCCGGAGAGCGTCGAGATCAGCGTTGACGACCCGGAACCGGCGCAGGCGACGCGGCGTGAGATCGTCTTGCTCAAAGAGAAGGCCAACGTGGACGTGCTGCTCGGCTCGGCTGCGCCCTTGCGACGCGACGCGCGCGACTATTACGCGGCCACGCTCGCCAACGGCGCGCTCGGCGAATCCACGCTCTCCTCGCGCCTCGGCCTACAGGTGCGCGACCGCGAAGGTTTAACGTACGGCATCGGCTCGCGCTTCCGCGCGCCCTCACTCGCCGCCGGTCCCTGGTACATCGCCGTCTCCGTCAATCCCACGAACGTCGAGCGCGCGGTCAACTCCGCGCTCAAGGTCTTGCGCGACTACGTCACGAACGGCATGACCGCAGACGAACTCGCGGACGAAAAATCATCCGCCATCGGCTCCTTCAAAGTCTCGCTCTCGACGAACGCGGGGCTGGCCGAAGCCCTCTGGAACGCGGAGTTCTTCGGGCTTGGCGTTGATTACATAGACCGCTTCCCCGAACTCATTCAAGCCGTCACGCTCGAAGAAGCCAACGCCGCCATTCGCAAATATTTCCGTCCAGACCATCTCACCGTCGTCATCGCCGGCGACTACGAATTAAGGGATGAAGGATGAGGGATGAGGGATGAATAAGCAGAAGCACTCACTTGCTTGAATGCTTTCTCTGATTCATCCCTCATCCCTCATCCTTCATCCCTTGTTTTTCTCAGCAGGGGCCACGGCTTTGCGCGCCGCCGTCGCAGAGTGCGGGTTTGACGACGTGCCAACCGATGATCGCCCCGGCGGCGACCGCGCCCCCGATGAGCACTTTGGTCATCGTCGAAAGACCGCCGCCCCATTTCTTCACCCGCGCTACTTCGCTATAAGCCACGACCTGCGACGCTCCCGTCTTCGCGTCGGTGAGGGTAAAAGAATCCGCTCCGGTCTGGCTGACGTAGCCTTTGAGTTTCGTCTCGTCGCGAAGCTTGACCTCGACGCGGGCTTTCTCGCCCGTCCCGATCTTCAAGATGCTGTTGCGAGCTTTCGCGGCAAGCTGCGCGTCATCCACGGTGTCGGCCTGCACGGGTTGCGTGCCGAAATTTGTTGCCAGAAGCAGTCCTGCCAGCATTATTGCGAGAGTTTTTTTGAACAAAATCTTAATCCCCTTCAAAGTTAAAAATCCGAACCGCATTTGTTATTGGCAAAGGCCATGCCAGCGTTGAATTGTGCCGGAAATAGATGCGCCGGGCGCGGCAAATGTTGGCCGATTTGCGGGGGTTTTGCGCCGGAATCCCTTCGCCGGGATGTTTTAAAAGCGAGGCGGACGGGGGAGTCGGGGAGTGCAGCGAGACTTCTCCACGCGGTGGATTTTTGCTGCGCCGCGGGTGCAAATCATCAGGAGTTCAACTTCGCTTTGTGTTAATCTCGCCGCACTCAACGGAAGCGAGCGAGCGCGCCTGAATTTGGACAGGCGGGCAGTTCCGAACGACCGATAGCGAGGCTCTGAAATTATGCGACGACGCAAAGGCGACGGTTGCCCTGTGGCGGGCGCGCTACAGGTGGTCGGCGATAAATGGACGCTTCTCATCGTGCGCGACTTGGCGCGCGCGCCGCGCCGCACGACCGAACTCATCAGCGCGCTCCACCCGATCAGCAGCCGCACGCTCGTCGGGCGACTCCGCGACATGGAGCGCGATGCGCTCGTCGAGCGACGCGACTACGGCGGCAGCCCCCCGCACGTCGAATACGCTTTGACCGAACGCGGGCGACTTTTGCTTCCTCTGGTCGAAACCTTACGTCAACTCGGACTCACGCTCGACTGCAACGAATGCGAAGACCGGCGCGCGCGCCTCGGCGACTACTGCGACGCCTGCCCGCACAAAGACACGCGCGACGAGCACACACCGGCTCCCGCCAGACAGCGCGAGCGCGACGATTCGATTGTGTTGTTGTAAGCGCGAAAACATTTACCGCTAAGACATGAAGGCACTAAGGATTTTTAAATCTTCCTTAGTGCCTTCATGTCTTGGTGGTGATCTGTTCCGCTCTCAGTCTCCGGCCGACGCGCCCTCAGCTTCGTCCGCGTGGTTTGAGATGACTTCGCCGTCGGGCATGATGATCGCTTCGTGGTCGGCGGTGACGATCTCGCCCTCGATGGTCACTTCTTCGCCCGTGAGCGTGGGGACGGGTAGATTGTCGAGATAGCGTTCGGCGTCTATGGCGGCCATGCAGCCCGTCCCGGCGGCGGTGATGGCCTGACGGTAGAAGGAATCCTGTGCGTCGCCGCAGGCGAAGACGCCGGGGATGTTCGTCGCCATCGTGCGCCCGTTCGTTTTGAGATAGCCGACCTCGTCCATCTCCAGCCAGCCTTTGAACATCCCTGTGTTCGGCTGGTGGCCGATGGCGATGAAGACGCCTTCGCAATCGTAAGTCGTCTCTTCGTGCGTCTGGTTGTTGTAGAGGCGCACGCCGGTCACGCCCGATTCAGGCGAGCCGAGAATTTCTTTTACGTCCGTGTTCCAGATGAAGTCAATTTTCTCGTTCTTCATCGCCTTGTCCTGCATGATCTTCGAGGCGCGCAGGTGATCGCGGCGATGTATGACGGTGACGGAAGAAGCGTATCGCGTGAGGAAGGTCGCTTCCTCCATCGCGGTGTCGCCGCCGCCGACGACGACGAGTTTTTTGCCCTTGAAGAAGAAGCCGTCGCAGGTGGCGCAGGCCGAGACGCCGAGGCCGCCGAGTCCGTGCGGCGCGGGCGCTTCGCCCGGAATGCCGAGCCACTTGGCCGACGCGCCCGAAGCGATGATGAGCGTTTCGGCTTTGATCTCGTGGTCGGCTGTGTGGAGCGTGAAGGGGCGCGCGGAGAGGTCAACCTTGTCAATCCACGCGACCAAGAATTCCGTGCCGAAGCGTTCGGCCTGCGCGCGAAACTCGTCCATCAGTTCCGGCCCCTGTATACCTTTGGCGAAGCCGGGATAGTTCTCCACCTCGGTCGTGATGGTCAACTGCCCGCCGGGTTGCGGCCCTTCGATGACGAGGGGCTTCAAGTCTGCGCGCGCCGCGTAGATGGCCGCCGTCAGTCCGGCGGGGCCGGAGCCGATGATCACCACTTCTTTGTGCAAAATTTCTTGAGTCATCTCGCTGTTAGTCGCACTCCTTAATGCGCGTTCGGGCGCGCGGCTGATCGCACGTTTCCGCGCCCGCGTTCGTTTAAATTAGCCGTTTCGCATGTGGCCTTTTCGCTTGCGCGTGTAGTATAACTCTCTGCGCTGGATGTAGTCGAATCAGACCATATGAGCGCGGACACGGACGGAAGCCCTCTTCGTCGCCCCCGAAGACGCGCGCTAAAGACATTTTGGACTCACCGGGAACGAAAGCAATCGCTAGTTCGCACATAGACACAATCGCCGTGCTCGGCGCGGGCACGATGGGACACGGCATCGCGCAGGTGGCCGCGCTCGTCGGCTACCGCGTCGTGCTGCGCGACCTGGACAAAGAGTGTCTCATGCGCGGATTGCGGGCGATTGAAGACAACCTCGACAAAGGCATCCGGCGCGGCAAGACGACGGAAGCCGAGCGCGACATGGTGCTGCAACGCATACGCGGCGCGACGAACCTCTCCGAGACGGCGCATGCAGACCTCTTCATCGAAGCCGTGCCCGAACGCATGGAGTTGAAGCGGGAGACGCTCAGCGAAGTCGAGCGAATAGCCGAGCGCGAGTTTATCTTCGCAACGAACACCTCTTCGCTCTCGATCACGGAGATCGCGAGCGGGGCGTCGCACCCTGAACGAGTCGTCGGCATGCACTTCTTCAACCCCGTCCACATCATGCGCCTGGTCGAGATCGTCGTCGGACGTGAGACGAGCGCGGAGACGGTCGAGACGGCGCGCACGGTCGGACAGAAGATGAAGAAGGAGCCGATCACGGTCAAGGACGTGCCGGGTTTTGCGTCGAGCCGTCTGGGCGTGGCGTTGGGGCTGGAAGCGATGCGGATGCTCGAACAAGAGGTGGCGAGCGCAAAAGATATAGATACCGCGATGGAACTCGGCTACAATCACCCCATGGGGCCGCTCCGCCTGACCGATCTCGTCGGCCTCGATGTACGCCTGAGCATCGCAGAATATTTGCACCGCGCGCTCGGCTCCGAGACTTTTCGCCCGCCGGAAATCCTGCGGCGCATGGTCGCCGAAGGGCGTCTCGGCAAAAAGAGCGGCGAAGGTTTTTACAACTGGAACGACGAAGAACAAACGAGCGGCCGGCGGTGAAAGTGTTAAAACTCACCCGCGCCGTCTACACAAATTGTCCTGTGCTGGCTGACTGCTAAGAGCTAATAGCTAACTGCTTTTTTTATGACCACGCCGACCAACGAAGAGAGACGTTTTGCGTT
>DASYMM010000048.1:0-2770 GCA_036009085.1 Pyrinomonadaceae bacterium
CGCGAGATGACCTGAAAGTGCAACTGGTCGCCGGCGATTTCGAGGAGCATGAAGGACATGTCGCGGTCGTAGGCTTTCTCCGTCAGCGGCGAGTTATCTTTCACATCGCCCGAACGGAGTTTGCCGCCCGCGCCGGAGATGAAATAGTAAATCCCCTTTTGCGGTTTGAGGCGTTCGTAAAAATGCTCGTGTCCGGCGAAGACCGCGTTGACGCCGTACTTCAAGAAGATCGGCTCGACGATCTCGCGCACGCCCGAGCTTGAGCCGTGCTTGCCGCCCGACGAATACGGCGGGTGATGAAAGAAGGCGATCTTCCACTCTGAGGTGTCTTTCGCCAGTTCGTCTTCCAACCATTTCACCTGTCGCTTGTCCATGTAGTTGCTGTTGAGCGAGTAGAAAGCGACGTTTCCTTTTGTGAAGCGATAAAACTCCTCGCCGTTCATGTTGAACCCCTCGTAGAAACGCTGGTTCGACTCGTCGTGATTGCCGAGCGTGGCGTAGAACTTCACGTTGTCGTCCAACAGTTTTTTATAAACGTCTTCAAATTTCAATTTGTAGTCGGCGGCCTTTTCCCCGCCGTACATGTTGTCGCCCATCATCAGGGCAAACTCGAACGGGAAGACCGCGCGGTAACGCACCATCACGTGGGCCAACTCGTTTTGCTGCTCCGTGCCCGTCCCCGTGTCGCCGACGACCATGAAACGCACCGAGCCGTCCTTGACCGGAAGCGTTAGCTTGACCGGCGCGACTGCCGCCGCTGTAGTCGCCGCCGCCGGTGCCGCGACCTGCGCGCCCTGCGCAGTAGTGGAAGAAGTTTGACCGAGAGCAGTTTCGATGAAAGTGCCGCCGCAGAAGAGCAGGGCGGCGAGCGTCAACGCTGAAGTAATATTACGTTTCATATCTTTCCCCTCTGGACGCGCGCTGAAATTTTAAGGCAGCGCATTGAGCATGTAGTCAACGATGAGGCCGTTTTCCCGATCAACGAGCAGCATGTTCTGACCGACGAAGCGATAGCGCACCTGCTTCGGCAGAGCCGGGAGTTTCAGGAGCAGCGTCGGCGGCATCTCGACCAACTCTTTCGTCTCCGGGTAACCATAGTTAACCCTGAGCGGCACGCCTTTCGTGTCTGCTTCCAGAACCGTCTCGCGCAACTCCTTGCGCTCCGCGCCCTTGAACTCGCTGCGAATCAACGCGCGTATGTAAGTTGTGATGTCGGGTGTGAATATCTGGCCGGGCTTGGCTTCCGCGCGCGCCGCCCGCACGTGTTCCTCGAAAGTCTTCTTGTGCGCCTCGATCTCCGCGGGCGTGCTCTCCTTCGAGAGCTTCGGCAGCTTGGCTTCTATCGCCTCGCGCAACTTGGAGTAGTCCTTCACGCGCTCCTGGAAAGCGACGACCATCGCCCTGTCTTTGGGTGAAAGCGCGTCGAGCGGGTCGGGTTGTTGCCCGGCGGTCTGCTGCGCAGACGACGGAAGCGACGCGCACAGCAGGCAAAAGGCTACCGCCGCGCCGAACGTCGAAAACTTCAAACTTCTCATTTTGTGTTTCATTTGCTCTCAAATAAAAGCAAACACGATGCCAACCGGGGCTCCCACGCGTGCGCGGAGACGGGCAGCCCGCGTAGCTGCTGAAATGCAAATACATAGGACGTTTCCCCGCGCGCCGCGAGCACGCGCGTCGGGGCTTTCTAAAGTTTTAGAGGTGAGACACTAACGGGCGGGTTTGTACTATGTTGATGCAAGTCGTCGGGATTCTGGATATGAAGGTTTTCAAACGTGTTCGTTGATGAAGGAGGCCGCCTGTCGCAGGGCGGCGCGCGCTTCGGGGACGAAGCCGTCGAGCATCTGCCAGCCGTGCGCCACGTCTGCGTAAATTTCCAGACGACTCGAACCCTTCGCTTCCTGAATTTTGTGATGCACGCGGCGCGCATCGTCCAGAAGCAACTCGGTTGAGCCGACTTGCAGGAGGATGGGCGGGAGTCCGGCGAGGTCTGCGTAGGCCGGAGAGGCATACGGGTCGAGCGGCGAGGCGTCGCCGAGATAGGCGGGGGCAAACTCGGCTGCGTTCTCCGTGCGAAACATCGCGCACAGCCCGTCGTTTGAACGTTGCGATTCGCCCGCGCCCGCCAGATCAGTCCACGGCGAGAAACAGACGGCGCAGGCGGGCAGCGGCACGCGAGCGTCGCGCACGCGCAAGAGGCTCGACAGCACAAGCCCGCCTCCGGCTGAATCGCCGACAAACGAGATCGCGCTCGCGGGAACGCCCTCGCGCGTGAGCAACCACCCGTAGGCGGCGACCGCATCGTCGAGCGCGGCCGGGTAGCGATGTTCGGGGGCGAGGCGATAGTCGAGACTAAAGACGCGTCGGCGTGCGAGACGCGCGAGCGCAGCCGTCAGGGGTCGGTGCGTTGCGGCGGAACAGGCGACGTAGCCGCCGCCGTGGATGTAAAAGATCACGCCGTCGCCTTCGTCCGCGCGCTCAGGCTCGATCCACTCGCCGCGCACGGAGACGCCGTGGCTGCGGTCGTTAACCTGTCGCACACGCACGCCGAGAGTCCGCAGCCACGCGAACGGCGACGGCGCGCCGAAGAGGCGACGCGCGCGTCGAGCCACCGCACGCTCATCCTCGCCCCACCGTTTCCGGCGGACGAGCAAGCGAACGCCTGCGCTCATACAACGTGCCTGCCAGCTTGGACTCATCAGTTGACGCGCGAATTCTTTGACGGCAATACCGGCTCATCATAACGCGAATTTTCCGCGCCCTCTAGCGCACA
>DASYMM010000049.1:0-3153 GCA_036009085.1 Pyrinomonadaceae bacterium
CCGCCCCCCCGCTTCTGTTTTTAACTTTCGACTTTCTACTTTCGGACTCTTACTGGCCGCTTCTTGCCGGTTGCTGCTTGTCCGCTATCGTGCCGCCGCCGCTCTTGAGTTGCTTGAGCAGTTCTTCGACGGCGACTTCGAGTTGGCGGTCGCGCCCGGCGAGAGTCTCTTCGGGCGTGTTGTCAACGAGAATGTCCGGGCGCACGCCGTAGTTCTCCATGTTGGTCTGCTGGCGGTCGGAGAGATAGACGCCGACGCCGGGCGTGCGCACGGTCGAGCCGTCAATCAAACTGTAACTGCCCGTGCCGATCACCGCGCCCATCGTCGGCGTGCCGATCACTTTGCCGAGTCCGAGCGCGCGGAAGCCCGCCGGGAACATCTCCGCGTTTGAAGCCGAACGCCAATTTTGCAGGACGACTTTGGGGCCGAAGAAGCCCGCGAGCGGTCGCGTCGTCGCTTCCGTGCCGCGCGGCTGCCAGACTTGATACTGGCGTTGCACGAGTATGCCGAGCAACTCCTGTTCGATGTTGCCGCCGCCGTTCCAACGCTGGTCGATGACCATCGCTTCCTTGTCTCGATACTCGCGCAACTCCTTCTCAAACTTACGAAGGCTCGGCTGGTTCATCGCCTGTATGTGCAGGTAACCGACGCGCCCGTTCGAGAGTTTCGTCACCATGTCGCGCCGCTCCTTGACCCAACGGTCGTAACGAAGCTGGCCGTAGTTGCCCATCGAAGTCGGCTCGATGCGCGTGCGCCACGCGCCTTCTTCCGACGCCTTGTTGTTGAAGGTGACGGCGATCTTGCGGTTGAGACGATAGTTGAGATGCTGCCAGTATTCGTCGCCCACGCGCACGGGTTTGCCGTCAATGGCGATCAGGTAATCGCCCACCGCGACCTTGACCCAATCCTTGTCCGAAGGGCCGTCTTCGTAAATGTGCGTGACGCGATAACGACCCGCAGCCGTGTCCGGTTCGAGTTCGAGGCCGAGGTGTCCGGTCTGGGCTGCGCCCGGCTCGCGTCCGCCCGGAGGGGGCGCGGCTCCCGTGTGCGAAGCGTTGAGTTCGCCGATCATCTCGTTGACGATGTTGAGGAGTTCTTGACGGTCGCCGACGTATTCGACGAGCGGGCGATACTTGGCGCGCATCGCGTCCCAATCCGTGCCGTGCATCTTCGCGTCATAGAAACGATATTTCATCGTGCGCCACGCATCGTCAAACATCTCCGCCCATTCGGCCGGACGATCAACTTTGACCTTCGCAGTGAAGTTGATACGACGACGCTGCGCCGTGCTCGCCGTCGTCGCTGGCGGCGCGCTCGACGCAGACGCTCCCGCAGGGACGGGCGGCGGCATCGGGACGGAATAGACAGCCTGTGCCTCCTGAAAGAAGAGCGTGCGGTTGTCGCGCGAGACGTACAGGTTCGAGACGCCGCCGCCGAAACCTCCGCCACCGCCGCCACCGCCCGCGCCGTCCGCCGGCGGCGTGCCCTGCGTGATGCGCGTGAGACGCTTGCCGTCGTCCTGAATCGAATAGATGACGGGGATGCTCCCCGCCGCGCCCGCGGGTTCGCTCGTGAGAAACACGATTGATTTGCTGTCGGGCGAGATGTTGTAGCTCGTGACGGCGAAAGGCATGCGCGTGAGTTGCCGCGTGCGACGCTTGAGTCCGGCCCAATCAATGTTGACCGGCTTCGGCGTCGGCCTCTGCATGGGAGGACGACCCGCGCCGCCCGCACCCGCGCCTCCGCCTCCACCCGCTCCCGCTTCGCCGGAAGATGCTTGACGCGCGGCTTCGGCGGCGGCTTCCTGTTCGGCGCGCTCTTCGGGGTCGTCCGGGTCGCGCTCCAATTTTTCGAGCGTGGTGGAATAGACCTGCACGGAGGTCAGCGAACTGAAACTGCTCTGGTCAACGCGCAGGAAGTAGAGTTTCTTGCCGTCGGGCGAGAAGCGCGCGCCCGTGTCGTTGAAAGACTCGAACGTGACACGCTTCTCTTCGCCGCCGCTCGAAGGCGCGATGAAGATGTCGGTCGTGCGCGTGAAGTCTGGTTTGGCATAAGCGAGCCACTTGCCGTCGGGCGACCACGAGGGCGTGCCGATGTTTCCGTAGCGCGACGCGGCGATCTCCTTCGACGTTTTGCTCGCCACCGTGACGACGCGCAGTTTGTTGTCGGAAGACGTGTAGGCAAGTTGCGTGGAATCGGGCGACCAGGTGTAGTTGGACTTGAGTTCGTCGAGGTCTGTCAGCTTTTGCGTGTCGCCCGCGCCGTCTGCGGCGACGACGTAGATTTCTTCGCGCCCGCTGCGGTCGGAGACAAACGCGATCCACTTGCCGTCGGGCGAATACTCGACGTTGCGGTCGCGGAAAGGGCTTTCGGTCAGTTGGCGCAAGTCGCCTTCTTCGACGGGCGCGGTGAACACTTCGCCGTGAATCGAGAAGACGATGCGGCGCGAGTTCGGCGCCAGGCCGTAATCGTCAACCTGCGAAGCGTAGTCGCGCACCTCGCTCAGGCTTTCCTGCGTCTCGGCGGCGATGTCGAGGTTGATCGGCGTGACGCGCTTCGAGGCCACGTCGAGTTTCGAGATGCCGAAGTCGTGCTCGAAGACGATGGTCTTGCCGTCGTTGCTGATGGCAGGCCAGCGCACGTCGCCGGTCTTGAAGGTCGTCACCTGCGCGGCCTTGCCGCCCGCTTCGGGGACGCGCCAGATGTTGGTGAGGCCGCCGCCCTCTCGGTCGCTGACGAAATAGATTTGACCGTCGTGCGCCCACATCGGCCAAGAGTCCAAGCCCTCGAAGTTCGTCAGGTTCGTGAAGCGTTTCGAGGCGGCGTCCATCACCACCACGTCCGACTGCATCGCGCCGCGATAGAACTTACGCCAGTACACTTGCGCCTTCTGGTTGTAGGCGATGCGGCGGCCGTCGGGCGAGTAAGAGCCTTGCACGCCCATGTCCACGCCCGCGTTGACGGGCATGCCGCCGTCAACGCTGACCGTGTAGAGACGCGCCGCGAAGTCTTCGCCGCGATTGGAAGAGAAGAGGACGCTCCGGCCGTCGGGCGTCCAGTTCAAGACCGAATCGTCGGCCGAGTGCGAAGTCAACTGCTTCACCGTGCCGCCGCTCGAAGGCATGATGAACACGTCGAGGTTGCCGTTGCGGT
>DASYMM010000050.1:0-8002 GCA_036009085.1 Pyrinomonadaceae bacterium
GTCCCTCTGCGCGCCTCTCTGCGTCTCTGCGTTGAGTTCTGTTGCTTGCCTGACAGTTAATTGAAAATTGCTCTGGATTTCCAAAGAGTTAGCCGGTCCAATTAGGCGAGGGGCTTCTGCCCGGCGCGGTTTAGTTCCGACGTTGAGTACGCCGCTGAAATTCAGTCAACCGCACGCGCGACGATGCACTTGAGGTAGAGGGTTTCGGGGACGCCGACGAGGACGGGGTGGTCGCCGGATTGGATGCGGCGTTCGATGATCTGTAAACGTCGGCGCGCGTCGGCGGAGGCTTCGGCGATGACTTCTTGGAATTGCGTCTCGTTCATGTGGTAGGAGCAGGTGCAGGTGATGAGCGTGCCGCCGGGGTTGAGGAGTTTGAGGGCGCGCAGGTTGATCTCTTTGTAGCCGCGCGCGGCGGCGGGGACGCTGGCGCGATTTTTGGCGAAGGCGGGCGGGTCGAGGACGATGGTGTCGAAACGTTCGCCCGCGTCCTGCATCTCGCGGAGGGCGTCGAAGACGTTGGCCTCGCGGAATTCCACATTAGTTAAATTGTTCAACCCGGCGTTGCGGCGTGAGGCGGCGACGGCTTCGGCGGAGATGTCCAGGCCGAGGACGCTCTCGCACGCGTGCGCCATGTGGAGGGCGAACGCGCCGTTGAAGGTGAAGCAGTCGAGGGCGCGGCCTGTGGCGTAGCGGCGCGCGGCGAGGTGGTTTTCGCGTTGATCCAGAAACGCGCCGGTCTTCTGGCCGCCGAGCGGCGCGATGCGAAAACGCGTGCCGTGCTGCGAGACTTCCATCTCTTCGGGCGCGTCGCCGTAGAGCACGCCCGACGTGAGGGGCAAGCCTTCAAGCCCGCGCACGCGCACGTCGTTTCGTTCGATGATGGCGCGCGGGTTCAGGAGTTCGCAGAGCAGTTCGACGAACATTTCCTTGAGTGCGTCGGTCGCTTGCGAGAGGGTTTGGAGGACGAGCACGTCGGCGTAGCGGTCAACGATGAGCGAGGGCAGCGCGTCGCCTTCTGCGTAGATGAGACGGAAGGCGTCGGCATCGCTTGCGAGTCCGGCGCGGCGCGCGAAGGAGGCGCGCAGACGCTCGCGCCACCAGTCGCGATCTATCGTCTCTTCGCGCCAAGTCAAAAGGCGCAGGGCGATCTGCGAGCGGTCGCTGTAGAGCGCGGAGCCGACGAAGCGAGAGCGTTCGTCGCGGACGTGGACGATTGTGCCGCCCGGTGTGTCGCCCACGCCGCCCGTCAGGTCGCTGCGATAAATCCAGAGATGACCGGCGCGTGCGCGCTCCGCGCCTTTGCGCGAGATGGTGATGGTGACTTGTTTCATGGAGTTTAGAGTTCCGTAGTGACTTTGCCCCGTCGGGCGTCCGTTTGTAAAGCACGCCCGCGCCAAGCGCGCTGCCCTGATTTAATTTGTAGTGCGTGCCCCGCAGAAACTAAGAAGCTGTTTGAAAATTGTCTCAAAGCCCCGAAGGGGCGACATGTAAAAGCCTGTGGCAACGCCACAGGAATCGCGTCGCCCTTGATGAGAAGCCCTGACAGGGCGAGATAAATTATTCCGCCCTGTCAGGGCTTCGTCTCAATGACTGCGACTGACCCGGCGCGGTGCGCCGAGCTCTTGCATCGCGCCACTTCGGGGCTTTTCAAACAGATTCTAAGAAGCTGTTTGAGAACTGTATCAAAGCCCCGAAGGGGCGACATAGGATAGCCCGGTGCACCGCGCCGGGTTCAAGGAGTCGCCCTTGACGAGAAGCCCTGTAAGGGCGGAATAACTTATCTCGCCCTTACAGGGCTTGGCCTGACAACTACGACGCGATTCCTGTGGCGTTGCCACAGGCTCTTGCATGTCGCCCCTTTGGGGCTTTGCAAACAGTTTCTAAGAGATTACCCGTGTTAATTCACATTTTACGCTGCGAATTTAAACTTCCACGTTGCGAATTTAGACTTTCACCGTGCGGATTCATAGTTTCACCCTGCGAATTCATACTTTCACGGGGGGAATTCATGTTTTTACACTGGAAATTAATACTTTCACACTGGAAATTGACACTTTCACCTTGGAAATTGATACTTTCGCCTTGGAAATTGTAAGTTTCACGTTGGAAATTTAAACTTTCACGTTGGAAATTGATGTTTTGACGTTGGAAATTGTAAGTTTCACCTTGGAAATTCATACTTTGACGTTGGAAATGCTCCCTTTCACGTTGCCCACGCATACTTGCGCGTTGGAAATGGAGACTTTCACGTTGTCCACGGAACTTTCTCTGCGCTCCGCTCTGCGTCTCTGCGGTGAAGGTTTTGGTCGCAGCCTATTGAAAACCGCTGGCTGTCGGAGCTTTTGCTTGAACGCGGGGGCTTTTGCATGTAGTCTAACCAGCGTAGGTTGCATAACACGTCAACAATTCGGTTTTCACGCAAACTCTTGGAAGGAGGGTTATCTCAAGATGCCTGAAGTAGGAGATATAGCCCCGGACTTCGAGCTTGGTTCCAGTCTTGCGCAAGGCAAGAAGGTGCGACTCTCGGATTTCCGTGGCGACAAAAATGTGGTGCTGGCGTTTTACCCGCTGGCCTGGACGCCCGTCTGAACCGCGCAGATGCCGGCCTATGAAGCAGACCTCGAACGCTTCGCAGGCTACGATGCTCAGGTTCTGGGCATTTCAGTTGACAGCGTCCCGTGTAACACCGCCTGGGCGAAATCCCTCGGCGGACTGTCCTACGATCTTTTAAGCGACTTTGAACCGAAGGGCGAGGTGGCAAGGAGCTACGGCGCATACCGCGCCGCCGACGGAATCTCCGAACGCGCCCTCTTCATCGTGGATAAAGAAGGCAAGATCGCCTACAAAGACATCCACGACATCTCGGATCAACCGGACAACGAAGACTTGTTCGACGTGCTGCGAAACCTGTAAGAGACAGAAGATGCTGGATGCTAGAACGCAGAATTGACTGACATCTAACATCCAGCATCTCATATCTAACATCTAGCTTATGACTACACTGGCAAGGAAATGCGTGCCCTTCACGCCGTTTGAGCGCGAGTTGGCGAAGAGCAACATCGCCATCGTCACGGCGGGCGGCGTCCACCTGCGCGAGCAGGAGCCTTTCAACACCGCCGACGAACTCGGCGACCTCGGCTTCCGCATCATCCCGCCCGATACCGACTCCGCGCAGTTGAAGGTCACGCATCATCACTACGACCACACGGACGCCGACGCGGACATCAACGTCGTCTTCCCGCTCGACGTGCTGCGCGAACTCGAAGCCGACCAAGTGATCGGCGGACTCGCGCGCAAACACATCGGCTACATGGGCTACACCATGCAACTCAAGGCGATGTACGAAGGCACCGCGCCCGAGATCGCCAACGAGATAGATCGCGGCAGCCGCGCCGACGCAGTCATCCTAACCGGCGGTTGCCCGAACGTCTGCCACCGCACCATCGTCGTGGTTCAACGCGAAATCGAGATGCGCGGCATCCCGACGGTCTTGATCACGGTCAGCCCGGAAGTCTCCGCGCAGATGCGCCCGCCGCGCGCGCTCTACCCGAAGGGCTTCAAAATCGGCAACAGCTTAGGGCGACCCAATATGCGCGCCCTGCAACGACAGGTGCTCACGGACGCGCTCGCGCTGCTCTCCGAGAACACGCGCCCCGGCCAAGTCGTCACACGCGAATATGCAGATTACGGCGAGCAATACGACCCGCCGACGGTCAAGGCGAAATAGGTTTCAAGTTTCAGGTTTCAGGTTTCAAGTTAAAGACCGAAGAGCCTTTCAGACCTGAAACTTGAAACCTGAAACTTGAAACCTTTATGTCCATACGAACAATCGGGTTGGTGACGGGCGGCGGCGATGCGCCGGGGTTGAACGCGGTGATTCGCGCGGTGGTGAAGACCGCCGTGACGGAGTACAACTTGCGCGTCGTCGGGATCGAAGACAGCTTTGAAGGGCTGCTCGGCGAAACGCGCGCGCGTGAGTTGAAGCCTGCGGACGTGCGTGGCTTGCTGCCGCGCGGCGGCACGATTCTCGGCACGCGCAATCGTGGAAATTTCGTCGAACGCGGCGGGGCCGACGGCGACGACACTAAGCCGGAAGAGGTTTACCGCGAGGCGACCGACAATCTGAAACGGCTCGGCATAGACGCGCTCGTCGTGCTCGGCGGCGAAGGCACGCTCGGCATCGCGGCGGAGTTCGACAAGTTAGACATCCCTGTCATCGGCGTGCCGAAGACGATTGACAACGATCTGGCGTGCACGGAGTTGACCTTCGGCTTCGTCACCGCGCTCGACATCGCGACGGAAGCCCTCGACCGCCTGCACACGACCGCCGCCTCGCACGACCGCGTGATGATCCTCGAAGTGATGGGACGACACACCGGCTGGATCGCTCTGCACTCCGGCATCGCGGGCGGCGCGGACGTGATCCTCATCCCCGAAATTCCCTTCTCGATGCAGTCGGTCGCGGAAAAAGTTTACGAGCGCGAGCGTTGCGATTCGCAGTTCAGCATCATCGTCGTCGCAGAAGGCGCGCGTGAGGCGGGCGGACTGGAAATCTATCAGGACGCTGGCGACCGCGAGCACGCGCCGCGCCTCGGCGGCATCGGCCATCACGTCGCGCGCGAACTCGAAAGCCTCACCGGCAAAGAGACGCGTTGCGTCGTGCTCGGACATCTACAGCGCGGCGGCACGCCGAACGCTTTCGACCGCATGCTCGCCACCAACTACGGCTCCTGCGCCGTGCGCGCCCTGATGCGCGGCGAGCGCGGCAAGATGGTCGCGCTGCACGCGGCCGACATCATCACCGTGCCGCTCTCGAAGGCCATTGCCAACATCAAGACCGTGCCGCTCGACAGCCAGTTGATCCGCACGGCGCGCGACACGGGCGTCTCCTTCGGCGCGACCGATGAAGCGGAGCATCACGGCAAAGTGCTCTGCTGAATAAGACACGGGTAAAGGGCAAGGGGAAAGGTAACAAGAGGCAAAAGGCGTGCAACGAGACCCGCGCGTTTTCCCCTCTTTTACTTTACCTCTGCCCCCTTTCCCTTTACCCTTTATCTTTCCCTCTTCCACTTTTCCCGCACTTTGTCTATATTCTGAAAAAGGAGTGGACTGAAAGACTGTGACACAGAACGTAAAAGACCGTCTGCAAGCGGAACTCGACGAACTCGACACCGAGTTGCGCGTGCATCTCCCGAAACAGATCAAGACCGCGAAGGAATGGGGCGACCTGCGCGAGAACGCCGAATACCACGCCGCGCTCGCCCGCCAGCAGTTCGTGCAGGCGCGCATCGGCCAACTGCGCCAGCGCATACGCGAAATTTCTTCCATTGACGTGACCAAAGTGCCGCATGACAAAGCGGCCTACGGCTCGACGCTGTTGCTCTACGACGGGGAACGCGACGAAGAAGTCACCTATCGCCTCGTCACGCCCGAAGAGAGCGACCCGCAAGCCGGTCTCATCTCCACCACTTCGCCCGTCGGCAAAAGTTTGATGGGACGCGAAGAGGGCGACGAAGTCGTCGTGCGCACACCCAACGGCACGCGCACCTTCGAGGTTCGCCGTCTCACCACCCTGCACGATGAAATGAAAGCTAAAGAACCGAGCGCGGGCGAGTAAGCACAAACACTCGCCCCCGTCTGCTGATTCCTCGCGTTCCTCTCGCACGCTCTTTCCTCCGATCAACTCCGTCATCTTGCACCGGCACGTGTGCGCAGCGTTTCACCTCATCTAGGGAGACTGCCGGGTTTGAGCTTCATCCCACGAAAGGAAAAGTTGAGATGAGAAAATTCCCTCACGAATTCTCCGACCTCTTGACGCCCGCAGGCTTGCGCATCCTCAATGGCGAAGATAAAAATTTTCGCGATCTGTTTCACGACCCCAAAAACTATTTCGCCAAGTTCGACGCAGCAATAAACCGAAGCGAGGCGGAAAGTTGCGCGGAAATTTTAGACAATCATCTCTACGAGCATCTGGGCGTCGTGCAGGAGAAGATACCGCCGGAGTCCATCACGAAGATGCGCCGTAACTACAGCGAGAAGTTGACGAAAACGATGCGCATCAAGACCGCCTACTTCCAGCGCCGGTCTGCCCGCGCACATCAAGCGGCGGAGAGAGTCGGGTTGTTACCGATGATGCGTTCCAGCACTTTCACAGATTTCGCCGAAGCCGTCACCGGACTCAAACTCGACAGGGATTTGAACATCCAACTGATCTGCTACGACCACGGGGATTACTCCGGGCCGCACAACGACCATCACCCCGAAGATGAATCAATCAAACACGGCTTCGTGGACTTTCATGTGATGTTCACAAACAAGGCGGTCGCACACCAGTATCTCGTCTATGCCGAGCGCGGGCACTTCTCGAAGATAGTAGATGTCAACGTGCAAGGCGGCATCTCCATCTACAAGCTCCCTTTCTGGCACTACACGACGCCGCTCTCCGGCAAGCCCGGACACGAACACGAAGCCCGCCGCTGGCTCCTCCTCGGCACGTTTAGAATTTTGGGCAACAGTCATAAATGGTAAGATGCGCCGGTGGAGACGACAGAATGAGATCACTAAAGATTCTAATCGAGAAACATCCTGACGGGTACGTGGCCTACCCGCTCGGCCTCAAAGGCGTCGTCGTAGGCGAAGGTGAAACGTATGAAGAAGCCTTAGCCGATGTGAAGTCGGCGATCCGGTTTCATATTGAGACCTTTGGCGCAGAGGCGCTTGAAGATGAATCTCCGGTGCTTGAAGCGTTTGTCGCCGAGACGGGAGTTGCCGCATAGTGGGAAAGTTTCCCGTTGATGCGCCAAAGGCACGCGTCCTCAAAGCGTTGGAGTTACTTGGGTTTCGCCTTGTCCGCGAGCGCGAGCATATTGCAATGGTGCGTGACAACGCCGATGGCACTCGCACCCCTCTGACCCTGCCAAATCATGCGCGTTTGAAGAGTTTTACTTTACGAACCATTTGCACGCAGGCGGGCATTTCGCGCGACGATTTTCTGAAGGCGTACGAGCAAACCTAAACGAGTTTTTCAACACGCCTGACAAGGCAGCTAAAGGGTTATTCGCCTCCGCCCGTTGCCGGTTCCGCAGTTTTCTTGACAAGGGCGAGAGCGCATCCTTATCATGCACTGTTTATTTCGGGGCGGCGGACGTAAATTGCCTCCAGGCGGGGTTTTAGCAGAAAGGCTGTAAGAGAGTTGTTCGGGGCGAGCATCGGGCGAGGGGCGCAGCGAATCATCAGCGCGATGGTGCGCTGGCTGGCCTATGGTCACATCAACCCGAACTTGTTGACGGTGATCGGCGTCGCCATCAACGTGCTCTCCGGTCTGCTTTTCGGCTTCGGAAGCTTTTTCTGGGCGGGCGTCATCCTGATCGTCGCCAATCTGTTTGACATGCTCGACGGGCAGGTGGCGCGTCTGTCGGGGCGCGTGACGCGCTTCGGCGGCTTCCTCGATTCGTCGCTCGACCGCCTCTCCGACATGGTGGTTTTCGTCGGGCTGATGGTCTTCTACGCGCGCGACACCGAGTTTCATTCGACTTTGAACGTGTTTCTGGCCGGGGCGGCGATGATGGGATCGGTGATGGTCTCCTACGCGAGCGCGCGTGCCGAGAGCCTCATCCCGAAGTGCGACGTGGGCTTCCTGCGCCGACCGGAACGTGTGGTACTCTTGATCATCGGCGGGTTGTCAACGCATCCCGGCTCCGCCAACTATTTCGCCAACCGGATGCCCGCCGTGCTCTGGATTCTCGCCGTCGGTTCTTACTGGACGTTTGCCCATCGCATGTATCACACTTGGCGCGAAGTTTGGCGCGCGGATGTCGAGATTGCAGCAGCGCAGGCGGCGAAAGATGCATCTAAGACGGGTCGCGCCGGAGCGGGCGGCGGAGATGCTAAGGAAAACTCGCCCACGTCGAAGATCGCCCCCGCGCCGCGTTAAGAGAAGTGCCGGAACAGTTTCGGTTGTTCGCTCGTTATTCAGACAGGTCACAGTTTTTACCCGTGC
>DASYMM010000051.1:0-7801 GCA_036009085.1 Pyrinomonadaceae bacterium
CGAGCATCATCGCCAATCTCATCCTGCGGAGTTTCAAGCAGGAAGGCGGCGTGCGCGAGGTTTGGATGCTGCGCGACGCGGCGCAGGGCTTCCGTGCCGATGTGGCCGAGGCCGATGTGCCAGTGGCGATCCACGCGCGAGTTGTAGTCGGCCTTCGAGTCGTTGAAGTGGACGGCGCGGATGTTCTCCGTGCCGACGTTACTTTCGAGGGCGTCGAAGGTGGCCGCCAGCCCGTCTTCGTCGCGGATGTCGTATCCGGCGGTGAAAGCGTGCGCGGTGTCGAAGCAGACGCCGAGCGAGAGCGCGGGACAGGCGGCGATGATGTCTCTGAGATGCTCGAAGCGGTGACCGATGCACGCGCCCTGCCCCGCCGTGTTTTCCAAAAGGACGCGAAACGCGCCGAGGTCGAGTCCGTCGCAAGCCGCGCGCAGACTCTCCGCGCACGTGCGCACGCCGTCCGCTTCGCACGCGCCCTTGGCGCTCCCCGGATGCACGACCAGATAATCCGCGCCGAGCATGATGCCGCGCTCTACCTCTTCACGAAACGAAGCGATTGATTTCTCGCGCACCACTTCGTCGGCAGCGGCGAGATTGATCAAGTAGTTGGCATGAATGACGACGGGCGAGATGTTCGTTTCGCCGCGCACGCGTTTGAAGGTTTCGACTTCATCTTCGAGCAGCGGGCGCGCCTGCCAGCCGCGCGGGTTGCGCGAAAAGATTTGCACCGTGTCGCAATCCAGTTGCCGCGCCTTGAGGAGCGCGTTCTGCAAGCCGCCCGCAATCGGCGCGTGGAGTCCGACCTTCGGCTTCACACTCACCTGTCCCTCGTCCGCCAACTTGCTGCGGCGGCGGCGACGAGGCGTGTCCGCACGCGCCGCGCGCAAATTGTCATCACGATTTTCCGACATACTGCGTTCCCTCCGGTTCGTTGCTGATCGCGTCCGTCTCCGCCATGCGGCGTTCGAGCGCATCGCGCAGTTGCGCGCCGAATCCGGCGTGCTGGCGCATGAGTTTTTGTAGATGCTCGCGTTGCAGGATGAGGAAGACGCACGGCGTTAACGTGACGACCGAAGCGGTCGTCGGGATGTCTGCGATGAGCGCGATCTCGCCGAAGTAGTCGCCGTCTTCGAGCGTGGCGACGTGCAGAGTGTTTTCGTCTTCGTCCGTGACGGTGACGGCGACCTTGCCGCGAATGATGATGTAGAAGCGGTAGCCTTCGTCGCCCTGCTCGATGATCGTGCGGCTGGCGGGCACGCGCGCGGTGATGAACATCTCGGAGATGTCTTTCAAGTATCGCTCGTCGAGGTCTGCGAACAGAGGCACGTCGCGCAGGATGCTTGTATCCGTGACGCGCAAATCGCCGTCCGCCGACATGGTCGTTCCGTTTTGACGCCGCCACATCCCCGCGTAACTTTCGCCCCGACGCAGGAGACTTTCGTGCGTCCCCTGCTCGATCACTCTGCCCTCTTTAAAGACGAAGATTTGATCGTAATCAACCACGGATTGGAGCCTGTGCGTCACCGCGACGACGGTGCGCCCTTCGGAGACGCGTTCCAGCGTCTCGTTGATGGCGGCCTCCGTCGCGGGGTCGAGCGCGCTCGTCGCTTCGTCCAAAATGATCAGCGTGGGATTGCGTATGAGCGCGCGGGCAATGGCGATGCGCTGGCGTTGGCCGCCGGAGAGACGCCCGCCGCGCTCGCCGACGACCGTGTCGTAGCCCGCGGGCATCTTGCGTATGATCTCTTCGAGTTCCGCCGCGCGCGCCGCCGCTTCGACTTCGGCGTCCGTCGCGCCCGACTTGCCGAGCCGTATGTTTTCGCGCACGCTCGTATTGAAGAGGAAACTCTCCTGAAAGACGATGCCCACCTGTTCGTAGAGCGAATCGAGCACGGCCTCGCGCAAGTCTATGCCGTCGAACAGGACGCGCCCCGCCTGCGGATCGTAAAAGCGCATGATGAGGTTGAGATTCGTGCTCTTGCCGCAGCCGCTATGCCCGACGAAGGCGACGCGCTCGCCCTTCGGGAGATTCATGTTGACGCCCGACAAGTTGCTCTGTTCGGTGGTGTAGCCGAACGTCACGTCCTCAAACTTGATCCCCGAAGACAGTTTCGGCAGACGCCGCGCGCCCTTCGATTCGACGATGGCAGGTTGCTCGTCCAGCAGTTCTTGCACGCGCTGCATCCCGCTCGTCGCTTGCAGGAGCGTCGGCGTCACAGACGTTAAGCCCATGACCGAAGAACTCACCGTGATGAAGAGCGCGTTGAAAGAGACGAGCGAGCCGATGGAGAGCAGCCCTTTGTAAGCCAGATATGCGCCGCCGCTGATGAGCAACACGTTGAAGAGCAGCATCCCGATGTTCGGGCTGCGCTCTGTGACGTAGCTGAGGAAATTGAAACGCGTCGCAAGGCTCGTCGTCTTGTTGGCCTGCCCCTCGAAGTTTGCGAGCACGGAGTTTTTAAGACTGAACGCTTTGACGATCTGTTGCGCGCCGAGGTTCTCCTGAATCGTGCTCGACAAGGTCGCCTGCTCGTCGCGCAGCGTGTGTCCCACTTCGAGCGCACGCGTCCCCAGAATCTTCGGGGCGACGACGCAGAGCGGCAATCCGAGCATTGCCACCAAGGCGAGCCGCCAGTCGAGCGCGAACAGGACGCACGTGCTGAAAATAATATTGATAACAGACAGCAACGCGCCCGGCACGCCGAGCACGACCGCGTTCTCAATCGCCGCCAAGTCAGACGAGAAGTGCGACAGCAGATCGCCCATCCGCGAGCGCGCGTAAAACCCCAGCGACAATCTTTGCAGGTGGCTGAACATCTCTTTGCGTATGTCGTTGAGGAGGTGCGCGCCGAGCCACGCGTAGAGGTAATCGCGGACGACCTGCACGGTGGCCGTGAGCAGCATTCCCACGATGAGGCCGCCCAGAATCAGCGCGAGCGCACGCGAGTCCTGCGGCGTGATGGCGTAGTCAATGATGAATTTGAGACTGAGCGCGAGGAGGATGTTGAACACGCCTTCGACGAGCAGCGTCAAAACCATGAGCACGGCGCGCGAGGTGTAGGGCTTAACGTAGCCGAACAGGATTCTCAGCAGCGTGAACGGATTCATCGTCGCCCCTGCGCCGCGCGAATTTTCTACAGTCGCATTCGACATGACTCTCCCACGTCCCCAAAGAAGACAAAACTCATGACACCAAGACGAAAGACTTGAACCACGAACTCACACGAAAACACACTAAATAAGTTCGCGTTGTTTCGTGTGAGTTCGTGGTTCAAGTCTTTCATGCTTTCTCTTGCCGAGATCGTTTCCGGTAATAACTCGCGCCCCCTGCTGCTTACTGCCCCGTCACCGCTTCCAGCACGCGCAGGATGTTGCCGCCGAGAATCTTGTGGATGTCTCCGGCGTTGTAGCCGCGCTTTAAGAGTTCGGCGGTGAGGTTCGGGTAGTCGGCGACGTTCGAGAGATCGTGCGGGACGGCCTGTATGCCGTCGAAGTCCGAGCCGATGCCGACGTGATCGATGCCGACGAGTTTGACGATGTAGTCAATGTGGTCAACCACGCGCGCGACGGAGACGGGCGGCATCCGCTTCGCGTATTCGCGTTCGCGCACGCGGTCGCGCGCGGCTCTCTTTTGCGCGGGCGTGCCCCTGGCGTTGCGCGAAGCCTCCGCGACGAGCGGCGCGATCTCTGCGTCAACTTTTCTCTGCGCGTCCTGCCAGCCCGGTTCGATGAAGCGCGGGTAGAAGACGACGGAGCAGACGCCGCCCGTGCGTGCGAGCGCGCGGAGTTGGTCGTCCGTCAAATTGCGCGGGACGTTGACGATGGAGCGCACGCCGGAGTGCGAGGCGATGACGGGCTTCTTGGAAGTTTCCACGATGTCCCAGAAAGTTTTGTCGGAGACGTGCGACACGTCAACGATGATGCCGAGGCGATTCATCTCCGCGACGACCCGGCGGCCAAACTCGTTCAAGCCGCGCGTCTCACCAATTTTATCGCCCGACGAACCAGCCCAACTCAGAGAGACAGTCCACGCGGGCGACATGTAACGCACGCCGAGGCGTTGATACTTCTCCACGTTCTCCAAACGCTCGTCAATCGCATAGCCGCCTTCAAGCCCCATCAAGGCGGCGAGTCGCCCGGCGGCGGCGATGCGTCGGACATCGGCGGCGGTCGTCGCCAGTTCCCAAGTCTCCGGGTGCTGTTCGGCGAGCGCGCGCACGGCGGCGATCTGTTTGTCCGCACGTTCCACGGCAGACTTGCCGCCCGCGCCGAAGTATTGCGGCTCAACCCAGATCGAAAAGAACTGCGCATCGTGCCCGCCCTCGCGCATACGCGCGGCGTCGAGGTGGCCGTCCGCGAGGCGCGCGTTGATGTCCGCGCCTTCGTCAATCATGCGCTGCACGGTGTCTGCGTGCATGTCTATGAGGATGGCGCGGTCGTGTATGGCGCGCGGATCGTCTGCGGCGGCGTCGCGCGCGGTTTCGGATGCGGCTGCGGGCGTGTTTGAAGACGTGTTTGAAGACGCGTTGACGGGCGGCGCGGTGTTTGAGTTTTGCGACATGCGACAACCTGCGTGTGCGAGCGAGACGAGCGACACGGACGCGAGAGCCAACTTGAAAATGCTCGTCCGGCGGTGTCGCATCGCTCGTCTGCTCACAAAACTGAGTGCGGAATTTCGCGTTGAATCAACGTTTATTAAGACGGCGAAGATGGTAATTCGCGGGCGTCGAAAGTAGCAAGGGGCGCGCTTGCAAGCCGCGCTCGTTTCCTGTTATTGTGCGATTTAATCTACCGCGAACAAGTTAGGTATAAGTTTCTATAATCCATTTCCTGAAATGGCATCATCCGAATTTTAATTTCGCCGCCGCGCTCGAAGCATGCAGGCGAACAAGGAGCGAATCAATGTTTGCAGACGACGCACCCGCTAAAGACATCAAGACGCCGCGCATTAATCCCGAAATCTGGCATAACGGAGAATTCATCAAGTGGGACGACGCGCGCGTTCACGTGATGTCGCACGTCCTGCATTACGGCTCAAGCGTCTTCGAGGGCATTCGCTGTTACGACACCAAACGCGGCCCCGCCATCTTTCGCCTGCGCGAACACATGCGCCGCTTGATGAACTCCGCGAAAATCTATCGCATGGATCACGACTTCACGCTCGACCAACTGTGCGAAGCGGCCATCGGACTCGTCGCGCGCGGCTCGCTCGAACAATGCTACCTGCGCCCGATCATCTTCCGCAGTCTAGACGAAGCGCGCCCGGCCTTCGGCGTCAACCCGTTCCCGAACCCGCTCGTCTGCTACATCGGCGCGTGGGACTGGGGCAAGTACCTCGGCGACGAAGCGATTGAACAGGGCGTTGACGTGTGCGTCTCTTCGTGGAATCGCCTCTCGCCGAACTCGATGCCCGCGATGGCGAAGTCCGGCGCAAACTACATGAACTCGCAACTCATCAAGATGGAAGCAATCAAGAACGGCTACTCCGAAGGCATCGCGCTCGATGATCGAGGCTTCGTCTCCGAGGGTTCGGGCGAAAACATCTTCCTCGTCTACGACGGCAAAGTGATCACGCCGCCGCTCTCGTCTTCGATTCTGCCGGGCATCACGCGCGACAGCGTGATCCAGATTTGCCGCGAGTTGGAGATTCCCGTCGCCGAGACCGGACTCCAACGCGCCGCGCTCTACGTCGCAGACGAACTCTTCTTCACGGGCACGGCGGCGGAAGTCACGCCGATTCGCTCCGTTGACAAGATCAAGATCGGCACGGGCAAGCGCGGCGAGATCACAGAGCGCATCCAGCAAGCCTTCTTCGAGATCACGAAGGGCGAGCGACCCGCGCCGGGCGACTGGCTCACCTACGTCAAAGGAACGAAGACGCCTGCCGCGCCGCCGAGCAACAACGGCCACGGCAACAACGCATCGGCGGGCACGGCCAAATCGGACGCCGTCGAACCGGAAATTTCCGAAAGTTTCCTCACCGTCGGCACGGAATAAGAACCACCTTTTGCTTACCTTTGCGCCCTCGTCTTAACTTTGCGCCTCCAGCGAAAACTCTTTCGCGCTGGAGGCGCAAAAATTTAGAGGTAAGACGCAAAGGAAAATCCGCGTTCCGCAATTTTCATTGACGCGCCCCGCGTCGCTCGCTAGAATGAATTTGGCGTCTCCGGGTTGCTAATCTTTCCCGTGGCGCAAATTTTCCCCGCATCAACCCGCCAGATTGCCGGTCGTTTTCGATTCCGACAAAGCGCGTAGTTTTAAATCCTCGAATTTGTTTGCCCGTCCGCGCCCGGCGGCAGACGCATGCTCTCAATTTGATCCGACCGATTTGTTTCCCTTCATCTTATGGTAGTCAAGATTGACGATCTCCTGCGGGGCGCGACCGCGTGCGGCGCGTCCGATTTGCACATTAAAGCCGGTTCCTTTCCCGTCATGCGCGTTGACGGCGAACTCAAACCTATCACGAACGCAGCGCGGCTCACGCAGGACGACACGCTCGACATGGCCTTTTCGATGATGTCGAATCGCCAGAAGCAACGCTTCAAGGAAGTCTCGGAAGTTGACATCGCATATGGGCTGTCGGGCGTCGGGCGTTTTCGCGCCAACGTCTTTCAGCAGCGCGGCACGGTGAGCATGGTCTTGCGCGTCATTCCCGACAAGGTACGCACCATGTCAGACTTGGGGCTACCGCCCACCGTCGAACAGATCGGGAACGAACAGCGCGGCCTCATCCTCGTCACGGGCGCAACCGGCTCCGGCAAATCCTCCACGCTCGCCGCGCTCATTGACTACATCAACTCCACGCGCGGCGGCCACATCGTCACCATCGAAGACCCGATTGAATTCCTCCACCGCGACAAAAAATCCTTCATCTCGCAACGCGAAGTTGACGTGGACACGCGCTCGTTTGCCGAAGCTCTGCGCGGCGCGCTCCGGCAAGACCCGGACGTAATCCTCGTCGGCGAAATGCGCGACCACGAGACGATTGAGACCGCGCTGACCGCCGCCGAGACAGGCCACCTGGTTCTCTCCACGCTCCACACGCTCGACGCCACGGAAACCGTCACGCGTATCGTCTCCTCCTTCCCGCCGCACCAGCAAAAGAGCGTCCGTTTGCAACTCGCCGGAATACTTCGCGCCGTCATCTCGATGCGATTGGTACGCGCCTCAAACGGCGTAGGCCGCGTGCCCGCCGCAGAGATCATGATTTCGACGGGCACCATCCGCGACTACATCGCCAACGAAGAGAAGACGCCGCTCATACGCGATGCCATCGCCGCCGGTACGTCTCAGTACGGCATGCAGACTTTCGACCAGTCGCTCTTCAACCTCTTCCAATCCGGCCTCATCACGCTCGAAGAAGCCCTGCGCGGCGCGTCGAACCCTGACGAGTTCCGCATGCGCGTCTCCGGTATCTGCACGAGCAACGAGCAGTCAAAAGAACATATCGTCAGCATGAGCAACGGGTAGCCGCCGCAGAACTCACCGCAGAGGCGCAGAGCCAAACCGCAGATAACCACAGAGGAAAGCATTCAACTCTCTGCGTCATCTCTGCGGCTTGGCACTGCGCCTCTGCGGTAAATCTGTCGTTCCTGACACTCAAGCGAAAACCGCTCCAAGGTACACGGCATTTGTGCGCCCGCACGTGTTATCCTGCCAGCGCACACGCCGCATCTTTTCTGGACGCAAGCTGCTTTACCCCGTCCGCCCGGTCTGTGACTTCAATTAACAGGTGAATGCGTATCTTGGGGAAACAAATCTCGCGTGTAGTTTTGTGTCTGGTGTGTGGGTTGCTGTCGGGAGG
>DASYMM010000052.1:0-15522 GCA_036009085.1 Pyrinomonadaceae bacterium
GGATACTACTCCCGGTCGCCCTGCCCGTCAATAAAATTGCGGCGCGCGGAATCGCACGCGAAGCCGCCGCTTCTGGCGCACGAAGACGAAGCCGGAGAAGTTGTCGCCCACGTCCTTGAACCGTTAGCGCGCGGGCGGCGGCGTGACCTTAAAGGTGCATGCGGATGAGGGGTATGTGCCGGTACCAGCTATGCTGCTCGGCGAGGAGCGCAGCCGCGCACTCGTGCGCCCACGCATAGACCTGTGCGGCGTCTGCCGTATGACCGCTCCGCTGTATCGCCTGCCACAAACTCTCGAAGTGTTCCGCGACGTTGCTTGAACGCTCGGCGATGGCCTCGAACCCTAGCTGGTGTGAAAGCAGCGACAGCACGAACGCGCCGCCCGCCGACACCAGCGTCAGCATCATCAGTAAGTGCGCGGTCGTCGTCAACGCCTCTCCGTGTCCCTCCGCAACCCTCAGGTTGGAGATGATCAACTGAATGACGCACAGGCACAGCGTCAAGACGAAGGCGTAAGCTGACATGCGCGCGAGCCTCTTCTCGGCCGTTCGGTGTTGTGCCGCGAAGTCCGTGTGCCACGCCGACTGGTATCTGACGAAATCGGCAATCGCCGAAATCCTCGCCGAGAGCAGGTCTGCGCGCGGCGTGGTGAAGGCCGCGCGGGGGAGGCTGCGGAAGCGTCTCAACATCGCCCGGCTGCTCTCGACCCAGATGCCCGGCTCCTCCGGCGGCGGCGTCAGTTGCGGGAGCGTGTGGAACATCTCGTTAAACCACGTCAGCCGCAGGAACTCCGCGAGCAGCCTGTTCTCAACCCACTTCCGGTGCTGCTTGTCGAGCTTAGCCCTGAGATACAGCGCGGCTGCGATGAGCAGTAGAATTCCTTCGGAGACGTGCCAGATGTCGTGCCGCTCGTGGTCTATGGCCGCGGCGACGGCGAGCACCGTCGAGATGATGATGCAGAGCGGCACGAGGAAGCAGGTCGTCCTGAAGACGTTTGCGTAGTGCCTGCCGAGATCGTCGTGGCGTATGAAGTACGGGCAGACGGCGTTCAGCGTCTCATTCAGCGAATCGCTGTCCGGCTGCTCCAGCTTATCTGTCGCGTCGCCCGAAACGCCCATGCCGTTTTGGCAGCGGACCGCCTCGGGCGGCCTCCTTTTAACCGTCTCCGACAGACGCCCGATTAGCAAGCTCTGGAACCACGGGAAGAGGAAGCCGAGCAGGGTGCGCTTGCGCGTGGGCAGCGGGGGCGCGCCCGCCGCCTTCGCCGCCCAAGACTTAACGACGCAGAGCCGCCAGCTCGTAGGGTCTTTAGGCACCGGACGCGGATCGATTTCGAGAAAACTCGCACGCCCGCCGCCGAGCGGGACGAGCGCGACGAAGGCCGACGTGTTTTCGTGGTCGTCCAACAATTTCCTCGCCTCGGCGACCTCCGACTCGTCCGCGCAGACGACGATGATCACTTCGCAGCGCGCGAGCAGCACGTTCATTCCCAAGCCGAAGTCAACCAGCTTGTCGTGCGGCGGGTGTGCCATCTGCGTGAAGTCGTCGAGCTTGCCGAACGTCACGCCAGCCTCGTCGAAGGCGGCGGCCTCGATCCCGACCTCGATCCCGTCCATCGCAACCGCCTGAGAGAAGTGCGCCATGCCCGTGGTTCGGACGAAAGGCACCAGCGTAATCGCCTGACCGTTCCGCGTCGGCGCAGTCTTCTTGTCGAGCTTGTCTAACATTGCAGCGACCGTCGCCGTCTGTAAAGTACGCGGGGAGGAGTAAAAAAGTATGCCAACGTTGAACGTCATAACGGCCTCAATGCTCGCGGCGGCAGTCCGTTCGTGTCTGCTCGCGGGGGTTGCTCGCCGCGCAATTTAAAGAGGACGAAGATAGTGAGATTGTCCTCGCGGTCTTGCAGGTTTTCGTCTCGCCGATGACTGGCTTTAAGACTGGCTTACCAATTTCCGAGCGGCTGTAGCGGGACGGCAACGCACTCTTTAATGAACGAAGGCCCGTTATATATTAAGCCGGAATAAACCTCCACCATGTCCGCGCCCGCATTTAGAAATTCCAGCACGTGATACGGGTCTGTAATCCCGCCGCAGCCTATAATGAGAAAGTCTTTCCCGACCAGTTGCCGCAAGAGCGAGACGGTATTAACCGCTTTCTCCCTCAGCGGCTCTCCTGAGAGGAGTCCCCCGGTGTGCTTTTCCTCAGGAGGGGGCACGAGATTCTTCGGAAAGTTAGACGATGCGCCGGTCGCTACAAATCCGTCGCAGGCGTTATGCTCGAGCAGGGGCATGACGTATGCCTTTAGTGTGTCAACAGACCACGCCGCGCCGTTCACATCTTCGGGAGATATCTTCAGCAGAATGGGCTTCCTCACCTCCCCGCTCAATTTCTGCGCCTCCATCTTTAAAGGCAGAAAAATCTCCTCGGTGATCTGCTCGCTGTGTAATAGTTTTAAGGTGTCGGAGATCGCATGCGGGTTGAGAGTGACTACGAAAAAATCCACGTAGCTGCTCAATTGTTTGACGAGGTACAACAACTCGCGGCGAACGTAGGTGGCGCAGCTAAGCGGGTCGTCGCCCGTGTACTTCTCTAAATGCTCCGGGTGAGGGCCGATGTTGCACCCGATGAGAAGCCCCTTGCGTTCGGTCTCGGTGAAAGCCTTGAGCCGCTTCTGCACTGCTCTCACGCCCTCGCTGGCAAACGCCTTACGATGCCAGATGGCCTTCCTGCCGGGGATGTGCTTGATCTTGGACTGCCCCTCGACGCCGCCCCAAGGGTCATCGAAGACTATCCCGACTTCGATGAAGCCGATGCCCAGACTTTCAAGCCCCTTGAGGGATTCCCCGTTTTTGGAGAAGCCCGCGGCAATCCCAATCTTGTTGCGAAAGACGAGGCCGCAGTGCTTCTCGTTGTCAGCCCCGACCACGTCCGTGTTGCTATAGAAGCGCGTCGCGCGGAGCAGAAACAGTGCCGCCTTATGAGCCTGTTTAGGCGGCACCCACTGTACGAGAGGCCAAAGCTTCTGGTATAGGGTCGTGCGGAAGACCCAGTACCAAAGGCGAAAAAAAAAGCTCCTCGTGCCGAAGGTCTGAGCCAGCCGCTCTTTAAGCTCTTTGGCCTTCGCTTGCGACAACTCCAACGGCAGGGGGATGCCTGCCTCCCCTTCAAACCCTATCTCCCACGCGTACTCCAACTCCTCCCGTTTCAGCTCGAAGTAGAGAGGGATGATCTTCGTCCTCGCCTGTCTTTTGGCGATACCCGCCTCCTTCTTACAGTATTCGGAGCGGAGGAAGTCCTTCGTCACTATCCCGACAAAAGTTCTACACTTTTTGAGTTCTTTCTCGATTTGAGCATCGGTCTTCTCGCCCGGCCTAAAGCGCAGCGAATACAGAAACGTCTCGAAGCCTAACTCCCTGAGAATGAGGTTCACCTTCAACGCCACGCGCAGGTTCGCGGGGTTCCGCTCCGTGTAAGAGATGAAGCAGCCCCCTAACTTTCGCTTGTAGTAGTACCAGAGGAGCAGCAAAAAGAGGAGCGCGGCTATCAGCGACGTGAGGATGATGGCCGGGGCGGAAGTTGCACGAAACTTGTTCCACAGGCTAAGTCTGTCGTCAGTCGGGGGAAGATTTGCTATCTGTTCGAGGCTTCTTTTTTCGGGGTTGACGTAGGTTAACGCGAACGCACCGCTATCCGAACGCTTTGCCTCTCCCGTTTCGTTATTGAAGCCGTAAAAATAGCTGATGCCAATATCAAACGATCTGTTCCTGAAGTAATCACGGAGCGCAGCGCGCAGAGCCGCGACATTCTCCGGTTTAAAGAGGGCTGGCTGTTCCGCATACAGAGCCTTTATCGCCTGAAGTGCGACGACCATGGCGTCGATGGATTTCGCCAGGTGATAGTCATATTCGAGCACGTCCTTGGAATATTCCGGGTGGTTGAGTTGCCACTTCCTGAACGCTTTGGCGCGTTCGCCCCGCTCCAAAACCGCGATGTCGCCTGATAAAACCAGCACATACGCCGCCCTCTTATCGCTCGCGAAAGCCGATATATCCAGCCCGGAGCCGCCAAACAGGTAAAGCCACTGGTTCTTGCTCAATTGGAGACGAGCTTTTATCGAACTCAGGTTGGAATTGACGTGATCGGCTATCTGCAAAGCATCAATGTGAAGTCCAAGCAGACCTATCGCATCTATGCGCGGCCACCCGCGACGTTTGTATTCCTTCTCCAGATTCGAGACCAGCGCGGCCACATCCTCCGGGCTGAGCTTCCGGCGATAAGGTATGGCTATCGGCACGGTCGAGCGGTCAAGCCCGTTCCAGGCGTTCAGGAAATCAACCTTCATCCCGTGACCGAACGTATCCTCGTCGTCTGCCTTACCGCTAAAGAACTGGTTGGACGACTCGTAGAACAGAGCGACATATTTTACCCCGCGCTCGCTCCTCAGTTTCTCCGCCAGAATCTTCATCTGGACGGAATCGGGAGTTGAAATGCGGAAGAGCCAGGGGTCGCCCTTCTCCCATGCGGTGACTGCCGTGGCGGTACTAATCGGGCAGAGGACGGGAGTTTTACTGGCGGTCGCAATCTGTCCAATCTTAATTGAGCAGGAACTATTCACTGTCCCGATAATGAGCGCAGCATTGTTGCTTATCTGCTCCGTCACCAGACGACCGGCCTTTGCCGGGTCGCTGTCGTCGCTCCCGTAGGTTATCGAGACATCGAGACCCGGAGGCAGGTCTACAAAATCTTTCTTCTCCGCGTTGACAAATTCTATCGCCCGCCGCTGTATAACTCCCGGCCTGTAGATGCCCACCACCTTCGTATCATAAGGACAGATAACGCCTATTTTTATCTGATCTGTGAATTGAACGCTTTGTGCCGACGCATCGTGGGGATAGAGATTCAACAGCAGAAGCGCACATACGACCTTAGAAAGTCCCACTTGTAAATGTAATTTATCCGAGGGCATAGGTCGCTTGATGTTGGCCTTGTTAGCGTTTCCACATGAAGCTATAGGTATTAATGGCTCGCATTATGAGTAATCACACTAATAATGACAAGTATTATGAAACCTTTCACTCTTTGTTTACTCAAGGCATCGGGAAGCCGGACTACCATCCGAACAATCTAAGGCGCGAGCAGGCTTTAACCTTATGACAAGGAAGCAATTACGTAAGGAGAGGCAATTACGAGGTCGGGTTAAATAAGCTGTTAGGCGACGGAGGTGGTAGCGTGGCAAAAAACTTCTCGCCACTCAAAATATTGAGGCGTCAACGCACTCTGCGGCACAACTAATTGCGGGAATCTCTCTATCGCTTACAGCCTCAGGTAGAACACTGGTTGGCACTGCAACTCAACTTATTAACCGTGGCAGCAGCCAACGCCGCGTCGCCCATTCGAGACCGTATCCCAACAGGTACACGACCGCCGCGCTCACCAATACGTGTAACACCAGTTGGCTGTAGCCGCTCAAGCCCGGCTCCGCGTAATCGACGCGCGGCACGCCGAGCCATTCCAGCAGCAACCCGAACGTCACCTGCGAGGGCGCGGTGATAAGCATCGTACCCATGCCACGCAAGTTGATCCAACCGCCGCCCGTGTTCCTCAACTCGTCCTGCACGACGTAGACCGCGACGCTTGTGTATATCAACGCCAGAGCCGCGCCGAACCATGATTGATAGATTTTCATAAAAGCTGAGAGAGCCTGCGGGAGGGATAATACCTGAATCGCCTGAGCTTTCAATCGGCAGCTAAGCCTTACCCTTTGAACATCGGGCGCATCCGGCTCAGTCGCCGCTCCAAACTCAGGTTACAGCAATAACGTCTCGACGCGGTGGGCGTGAACCATCACCTCGCACGGCGACCACGCGAAGACCGTGAAGCGTCCATCCTGTGAGGCCACGAGCGAGACGGATTCACGTTGATCCTGTACGAACTGCGCCGCCGAGAGATGTCGCGTCCCGCCGAGTTGAGCGGGGTGGACGACTGAGGCCGCGCCGCCGACGATAGGTTCGGTCACGATCACCTGTTCGACCTGCGCGCCACCATCGCGGCGACCGATCTTCGCGCCGAAGGCGAGCAACTCGTACTGATCGCTGATCACGGTCGCGCCGTCAACCGCCGTCAATCCCGCCATCGCTTCGACCGCATCGAGAAATGCCTCCTGCCACAAACGCTTGTCCCTCTCGGCCGGCTCTTGCCGCATCAGTTCGGCCAGTTCCGAATAAGCGGGCGCGACCGAGTACGAAACGGGTTGCACGATTGACTCGCGCCACGCTTCAGAACCTTGAGGTACGACGAGCAGCGACCCGCCGCGCCCGTGCGTGCGCATGGAGGCGGCCAACTGCACCAGCACATTTACCGACTCAACTTGAGAGTCGTATGAGCCGAAGGTGAGCAAGTTCGAGAGCGGCGTCGGGCAGTCGGTCAGTCTCGTGCCGTGTTCGTCGAGCACTTTAATCTGATCGCCCTTGAGCACCACGACGTTGACGAACTTACCCGTGTCCTGCCCGCGACGATACTTAACCACCAGCAGCCCCGGTTCGATAACTTCCAGCACGAAGCAAAATTTGGGGATGGTGCGGGTGGTTCCCCAGACGCAGAGTTCGTGACCGTCGCGCCAGATGCCGAGATGTATGCCGGGACGCTCGACGGCAGGCGCGAGCCGCGAGAGGGTGGTGGGTGTGAGCGGAAGATGTCGCTCGAATCTGAGCGGCTGTCCGGCATCTTCGGGCGGGAGGAAGGCGAGCGAAATCTTCGGGGAGAAACCTTCCTCGCGCCGGAGACTCGACCAGAAAGCGGCATCAATGATCGCTTCGATGACTTGAGCGTCGGGATGTCGCGCTAGCTCTTGCCGGTCTTGCCGGGGCGTCGCCGCCGCAGCGAAATAGCGTGCGAAGTGCTCCTCAACCGTGACGGCAACAGTCCGTGCGGCTGGATATGACGGTTCTGTCATAGCTATGGACTCTCGATTATTTTCCGTTAAAAGCCACGATACATTTTCATTGTAACTTAAGTATAACCCCGACTCCCGCGAGAACGCTCAATCGCCACGCATGTTCTCATAACCGTCTCGATAACGGCGAATATAGTTGAAGTCCTCTTGAAGTGAAGCGTGCCGTTTAAATCTGTGTGAGCGCTAAGAAATACAGATTTTAAGCACGCTGAACATCTGCCTGCCCGTGTTGAGTCCAGCCGCACAGAAAATTCGCCGCCGAGGCAATAATTTTTTTGTTCTTTTTTGATCCCTCGCGCCGCCGCATTACGCGTTACATATTGAGGCGTCCTAAATTCTCGCTGATGCCCCCGATTAGACGGCACCACCGCCGTCCTAATACCCACCAGACAAGGGGAAACGTACTTCACACGAATAGGAGAAAGAAAATGCGCCATCTGAAAATAAAGCGCGCCGCCGCGCTGGTCGTCCTCGTCGCCGTCGCCGCTTTCGTCGCCTTCGGGCGTGCCGACAACGACCCCCCCACAGACCAGCAGAAGGAAGTTGCCGTGCAGACCGCCAACCTCCTCCAGAAAGAGGTCTTCGCCGCGCTCTTGCAGGAGTTTGGCGAGACGACGCCGGAGAACGTGGAGCAGGGCAAACAGGCCATCTCGCTCGTCTTCCACGACGCGAACCGTGACATCCGCCTCATCGGCAACTTCCAACCGCTCCTTGGCGGAAACAACAACCTCCCGAGCGATTCGTTCGAGCAGGAGTCGCTCGCGCTCGCGCTTCAGGGCAAGCCGAACACGACCGTCGAGCGTCATGGCAACCGCTGGTACTACCGCCGCTCCATTGCGCTGAGCAACGCCATACACCCGAGTTGCGTGATGTGCCACTCGAACTTCACCCCGCAGTTCTTCCAGCAGACGAACAATCCCGACCAATGGGTCGGCGCGCTGACGCTGCGTGTGCCTGTTAAAGAGAACTAACCAACGCATTAAGGCGGGGCAGACTGTCATAAGATCAAACGACCCCGAGCTGTAACGCTCACGACGCGAACGGACGCCGCAGAGGTTCCCCTAAACCTCCGCGGCGTCCGTTCGCGCCGTTACGGCGAATAGATCAGTAGTGTCTAAACGGTCGTCGGGCTTTTGCATGACGTTTGCGCCGAGCCGCCCCACTCAGCGTAAACTATTCCAGCCATACACCAATTCATCGTACATAACGCCTTCGATCTCTACCTGCTTCTCCCCGCCAACGTAAATCCAAAGTCACACGGAGATTTATCCTTAAAATTAGTTTGGGACGCGACCTTTTACCGCGTTAGCGCGTGCGCTATAGGTGATACGGCCAACGGCATCCGCCGGCAGGCGCGCGCGCATCCGCGCACAGAGTCGCGCGAGGTCATCGGACGCCATCGTTGCGAGCCGTGGGGCGACGCTAGGCCCTCCGAGGATGGTCGTCCAGTAGTCGTCGAAATCGGCGAACGTCCGTTGCACGTTGATCTCACGCGTTTCGACCGCATCCAGACCCGCACCAGTCCACAAGTCTCGCATCGCGTCTATCCGAGACGCGTCAGGGCTTGGCGGTTCGGGAACTGCAACGCCCATCCCGCGCATTTCAGCCTGCAACGCCTCGTAAGGAAAACCACCGCCAATCATGTCCCACGCGTAGGCCGCGACGATGCCGCCGGGGCGGACAACTCGCGCCATTTCGGCGACGCCCTTGGCCGGGTCGGGGACGAAGAAGATCACGAGCGGCATGACAGCCGCGTCGAACGCGTCGTCGGGGAAAGGCAGTGCCATCGCATCGCCCTGACGAAACTGTGCGACATGCGCTGCGGGTCGTGTGCGCGCATAGGCGAGTTGCCCTTCGGACGGGTCTATTCCCTGAATTGAGACAGGCGCACAACGCTCGAAGAGCATTTCGGTAAACGCGCCGTTGCCGCAGCCAACGTCGAGCCAGCGCAAACCTGTCTGTGGAGCCAGCCAATCGAGGAAAGTCTCGCCCGCGATCTGGCTCCACTTTCCCATGTATCGTTCGTAGGCCGCTCCATCGCCGAAGCTGATCTGATCGGTCACTATTAGCGTTTTCCTCTTTAGCCTGTCATGACGATGCCAAAATGCTGGCGCAGGATTGTCGCATACTCTTCCTCGCTCGTTAACGTTCGCTCTTGCCGCCCGCTATTTTTAGACGTTGTGATCAAACGCATTTCGCTCAAAGTGATGCGCCCTTCCTCTGTCGCACGCGAGCAGATGCGCGCTCTGGTGAAGTGCGACTGCGGGGAGGTCTGGTGGTAGCGGCACATCCCGGCATAGTCTGCATACTCGTGCGGCTGTAGGGTGAAGCGATACTGGGCTTTCCATTCACCGCCATCATCACGCTGCATCATAATCAAGTGTGCGCCATCCGGGACGATGCGATAAGCGCGACTGCCCTGCACCTGCTCGCCCCGTTCGTCAAGCAGCAGCGGCTCAAGGAATGAATCGCCAAAGCCCACGTCAACAAGCCAACGCTGCTCTAACGAAACCATCAAGGTCATGTGGTCGAAGTCCGGCCCAAACTCGCCTCCTGCATGCGCCACTCCGGCCGACAGCATCACGACATCAAAGCCCAGTTCACGCAACAAGGCGGCAAACAGTCCGTTGGCTTCGTAACAGAAGCCGCCGCGCCTGCGTTCGACGATCTTGGTAAACAGAGCTTCGTCTTCGAGCAGAATCGGCTGCCCGGCGTGAATACTTAGATTCTCGAAGGGCACAGCCAGCAGGTGCGCGAGTTGCAACTTGCGCAAGGTCTCGGCAGTCGGTGCAAGCGAGCCCGTGTAGTTGATGCGTTCGAGATAAGCCTTGAGGTTCAACTAACTCTCTCCTCCTGAACGGATTTTAATGTACGACAGGCCGTGAGCCTGTCGCCTGTGCTGTACGAGCGACGGGCTCACAGCCTGTCGTACATTGATGCGAAAACCGCTCTAGGTGCGACCCTGGACGAGGCGGCGTGTGTTGGGCGCGCGCCTGATTTGCGGGACGGTGAGCAGGCGTCGGCCGCCTATCTGTTCGACGACGTGTTGAGCGGACATCATCGCGCCCTCCTGCCAGCCCGGCAGCGGCGAGACTTGATCGCCGACGACGAAGAAGCGTCGCCTGTCCGGTGCCAGCAGGCGCGAGTAGGCTTTGGCGTCCGCCGTGCTGTCGGGCTTCCAGTCTGCCCAACCGCCGCCTTCGTTCTGAATGTTGTGCCAGGCGATGGAGATGGCCTTGTCCGAAGGGACGAGCCGCGTGTCTGCAAACTCGGGATGAAACTTGACGGCTCCTTTGCGAGCCATACGGATGCGGTCTTCGAGGCTCATGTTGCCGAAGGCGATGGCGTCCTGATCGTAGTTATAGACGCCTGTGAGTGTGCCGTTTTTGGTGAAGTAGTCGTAGGAGGGATACCACATCTGCGTGATCGGGTCGTCCGTGTAGCTGATGCCACCGTAAATCTGCCACTTGTTCGATTCCCAGAAACGCCCGTTGGCCTGCCAGCCGAGCTTGCAGGTCGGCGCATAGACGCATTGCTTGACGGCCGCCTCGAAATCGGGCGTGAAGTTGTTTTTGATTTTCGACAGCAGCGGCAGAGGAACGTTGCTGATGCAGTAGTCGGCTTTGAGGGTGCTCTGCGTGCCGCCGCTCTCGACGACGATTGTTACGCCGTCGTCTCTGACCTGTATGTCGAGCGTCTTCGTGTTGGGCTGGATGAGTGTGCCGACCTTGCGCACGAAGCCTTCGACGATCTTATCCATCCCGCCGACGGGTTGAAAGAGCGTCGCCTGCCACTCGTATTCAAACGATTGGTAGAAGCGGAAACGCCAGTACTCGGAACTGAGCAACTCCTGTAACGGGATTTTTGTTTCCGGTTCGCAAGTGTCATAGACGGTCAGAGGCTTTTCGCAGCCGGAGCGCGTCGAGCCGCTGTATTGAAAACAGGAGACGCATTCTTTATCGCAACTCGCGCAATCCGCGCACGTCGAAGCATTGCACGTCTTACACTTGGTCTGGCCGCACGTGCGGCACACGTTGTTTTCGCCGAGGTCGCCGTAGTTCTTCAAGAGACACAGGAGCTTGTTGCGGTCTCCTGCGTCGAGTTCCGCGTTGAGCGCGTTCTGGCTGACGGCCTTCGCCAGCATCTCGGAGATGTAGCCCTGCATGTCGTTGGCGATGCGTCGCTTGATTTGCGCTTTGCCGCCGAAAGCCTTGTCGCTCTGGAAAAGATTTGCCATCGTCTCCATAACATAGACTTCGAGCGCGACGCCGAGTTCCTGACAATAATGGAGCACGCGCCGGTGATGATAGGGCAAACGCCCCGGCCCCAAATTCAGATACAAGCCTTCGTCGAAAGCGCAAACCTGCCTCGTCGCCACTCCCTTGTCGTTGACCTCTTTGACGACGGTGCCGCGTCGCGCCGTGTGATTGCGTCCTCCGGCTCTTTCCGTCAACTCAAGAATCCGGCAGCTATAACCCGCGCGCATCAGTTCATAAGCTGCGGTCAGCCCGCCGATGCCCGCGCCGAGGATGATGACGCTTTTGCCTGCGCCTGAGCCGGGCTGAAGCTGCGGCGGGCCAGCCCATGCTTCCGGCAAGTTAATCAACCCGAGCGCGGTCATCGTCTCGTAGAGCGCGACAGAGCCGCCCGCCATGCCGACCCGCTCCAAAAAACGTCGGCGCGTCAAACCTTTCTTTGCCTCGGTCATCTTCCGTTCCTCCTGTGTCTGTTTTTAATGTTCGTGTGAGAATGCTGTGCTGTTTGAGAATGCTCTCTGCGCGAGACGCTTGCCTGACCGGCGCGAAACAGCTTCGCGCACGCGAGCCTTCGGTACTCGCTACCGCGCGCCCGGTTGGTCTGGGCTTAACTGACCTTTAAATTTGATGAGGACTTGCTGCTCGCAAAGAACGACCCGATTGATGTGCTCCTTAATACTCCTTTTCATTTCCCTTATCAATAATTTGTTTGATCAGGGCTATCCGGTTCGAGCCGCCCTTATAAATTCCCCATCGCGAAAGGGAAAAATAAAAGTTGACAACACGAATGCATTTGCTAATATCGGCGCGCTTCGTTCTGTTAGCCATCACCCGATACGTCATACACGTTTCTCCTCATGTCTATAGCAAATTCATTTTGAAGGTCAGAGTTGACGACAGGGCGTGACGCGCGCTGAGTTTGATCAGTGTCTACGCGCTCCTGCGGCGACGAATCATGCCGCTGGTGATGTCGGCTGATATGTGGAGAACGAGAAATTAACCTCGTCGTCTGAAACGTCTTTATCTGCGACACCGCGCAGTCGAAGGGTGAAGACATCCACGCTTGCTGTGAAGCGGCATCTCCGGCATCACTTTGACCAAAGAATCGAGCAGAAAACCCGACGCCTGCCGAACCTGTTAGCTCACCTCATACATGCCAAGGGTTTGAAATAATGCGAGGATTCTTAAAAGCTATGTAAAACATTATGCGAGTATTGATAACGGGTGGAGCGGGCTTCCTCGGCTCGCACCTGTGCGAACGCCTCCTCGCGGAAGATCATCAGGTCATCTGCCTCAACAATTTCTTCACCGGGCGACGCGAGAACGTCTTACACCTCTTAAACGACCCCTGCTTCGAGTTGGTGCGTCACGACGTGATCGAGCCGATCCTGCTCGAAGTGGATCAAATCTATAACCTCGCCTGCCCGGCCTCGCCCGTGCATTACCAGTACAATCCGGTCAAGACGGTCAAGACCAGCGTGATGGGCATGATCAACATGCTCGGGCTGGCAAAGCGCGTGCGCGCGCGCATCCTGCAAGCCTCGACTTCCGAGGTCTATGGCGACCCGGAAATACACCCGCAGCCGGAAAGCTACTGGGGCAACGTGAACCCCATCGGGATTCGCTCGTGCTACGACGAAGGCAAGCGGCTGGCCGAGACCCTGATGATGGACTACCACCGCCAGAACCGCGTGGACATACGCATCGCGCGCATCTTCAACACCTATGGCCCGCGCATGCTCGAAGACGATGGCCGCGTCGTCTCGAATTTCATCATTCAAGCATTGCGAGGCGAGGAGTTGACGATCTACGGGACGGGCGAGCAGACGCGCTCTTTCTGTTACGTGGACGACCTCGTAGAGGGCTTGATCCGTTTGATGAACGCGGCGGGCGTGCACGAGCCTGTGAACCTCGGCAACCCGACCGAGTTCACGATGAAGGAACTGGCCTCGGAGGTGGCGCGCGCCTGCGACACGAGCGTCGAGACGCGTTACTGCGCGCTGCCTGCGGACGACCCGCGACAACGCAAACCGGATATTACGCGCGCGCAGAACTTGCTCAACTGGTCGCCCACCGTCCCCTTGCGCGATGGCTTGAAGAAGACCGTGGACTATTTCGCCTCGCGCGTCGGCTCTGCCACCGAACTTATGTCTCGCGCTTGAAGGTCACCTTTAAGTTCCGCACATCATTTGAAACCTCCCGGATGTGCCCGGCATCTCTCATTCAATAAACCAGAGTCCGAATAGGCGACAGACGACGCAAGTCGCCGGACATTTCACGAGAACTTATGAGCACGAGATGAGCGTCCTAGTCCACAGGCTGTCTTAAAAGCCCCGAAGGGGCGTTATACGATAGCCCGGCGCATCGCGCCGGGTACGTGTGAGAACAGACCACCAAGCCCTGAAAGGGCGAAATATTTGATAACGGCGGTGAATTATTTCGCCCTTTCAGGGCTTGCACCTCACAAGGGTTCGTTGCTTGGGGCGATGCCCCAAGCTATTGCATCTCGCCCCTTCGGGGCTTCAAGGGAGTTTTCACACGCGCTCGAAGTAAAGCGAAAGAGGTGTGGAGGTTGTGTCCCGGTTTCAAGTTTGAGTCATGTCGAGCAACTTCTCATCAATGGTGACACTTGACGCGCACGGCAGTCCGCGCCCGCGTGTGGCGGGCAAGTTCATCTTCGTCGGCGGAGAGAAGTTTTACGTGCGCGGTGTGACCTACGGCACGTTCGCTCCCGGCGAGGACGGCGCGCAGTTCGGCGACGCGGGAACGGTCGAACAGGATTTCCGGCAGATGAAAGCGGCGGGCGCGAACGTCGTCAGAACTTATACCGCGCCGCCGCGCTGGCTGCTCGATCTGGCCGCGCGACACGACCTGCGCGTGATGGCGGGATTGCCTTGGGAGCAGCACATCGCGTTTCTGGACGAGCGTGGGCGTGCGCGCGAAATCGAGGAGCGTGTGCGCGCCGCCGTGCGCGAGTGCGCGGGGCATCCGGCGATCTTGTGCTTCACGGTGGGCAATGAAATCCCCGCGCCCGTCGTGCGCTGGCACGGGCGCGAGCGCGTGGAAAAATTCTTGCGCCGCCTCTACCGCGCCGTCAAAGAGGAAGACGCGGGCGCGCTCGTCACTTATGTCAACTATCCTTCGACCGAATATCTCGATTTGAGTTTCGTAGATTTCTTTTGCTTCAATGTCTATCTCGAATCGGAGGAGCGACTCGCGGCCTACCTCGCGCGCTTGCAGAACATCGCGGGCGACCGTCCGCTCGTGATGGCCGAAATAGGACTCGACAGTCGCCGCAACGGCGAAGAGGCGCAGGCCGCGACGCTCGCGTGGCAGATCAAGACGGTCTTCGCCGCCGGGTGCGCGGGCGCGATGATCTTCGCCTGGACGGACGAGTGGTGGCGCGGCGGCTTTGCGATAGAGGATTGGGATTTCGGTCTGGTGTCGCGCGAGCGTCGCCCGAAGCCCGCGCTCGCGGCGGTGAGCCGTGCGTTTGCCGAAGTGCCGTTCCCTGATGATGTGGCGTGGCCGCGCGTGTCGGTCGTGGTTTGCAGTTACAACGGGGCGCGCACGATCCGCGATTGTCTCGAAGGCTTGATGCAACTCGATTATCCGAACTACGAAGTCATCGTCGTCAACGACGGCTCGACCGACCGGACGGCGGAGATCGCGTCCGAATATCCCGTTCGTCTCATCAGCACGAAGAACGAGGGGCTGAGCAGCGCGCGCAACACGGGGATGCGCGCCGCCGTGGGCGAGATCGTCGCCTACACGGACGACGACGCGCGCCCCGACCCGCACTGGCTCAAATATCTCGCGCACACTTTCTTGCGGACGACGCACGCGGGCGTCGGCGGCCCGAACATCGCGCCCGAGGGCGACGGCTGGATCGCAGATTGTTCTGCGAACGCGCCCGGCGGCCCCGTCCACGTGTTGTTGTCGGACGAAGAGGCCGAGCACATCCCCGGCTGCAACATGGCGTTTCGACGCGACGCGCTCGTCGGCGTCGGCGGTTGCGATCACGTCTACCGGCAGGCGGGCGACGACGTTGATTTGTGCTGGCGCGTGCAGGCGGCGGGCGGGACGCTCGGCTTCAGTCCGGCGGCGATGGTCTGGCATCACAGGCGCAACTCGGTGCGAATGTACTGGCGACAGCAGCAGAGTTACGGCAAGGCCGAAGCGTTGCTCGAAGCGAAGTGGCCGGAGAAGTACAACGCCGCCGGACACCTGACGTGGGGTGGGCGGCTTTATGGAAAAGGTTTGACACGGGCGCTCGACTTTCGTCGCGGGCGAATTTATCAAGGGACTTGGGGGA
>DASYMM010000053.1:0-3746 GCA_036009085.1 Pyrinomonadaceae bacterium
AAGCGTTGCCAGCCGTTAGTCGTCAGGTTCTCAAACTCTCTCGACAAGTTGATGCGCGTGCGAAAACGACCGTCGCCGCCGAGTTCGCCTTCGTACTTGTCGCCCTCCTTGATGTCGTATTTCTGCTCCTTGTAATTCCACTCGCGCGCCGTCTCGCGCACGAGGCGCACGTGCCCGCGCTTCACAGGCTGGCCGAACAGGTAATCGCCGCGCACCTCCACCAGCGCGCTCTCGCCCGGCAAATAGTAGCCGCGATCCGGCGTCGCGCTGACGGAAAAGTTCGGCAGTTCGTAACGACTGATCTTGACCTGCAACTGCGCCGCCGACTCGTCCGCGCCGCCCTCGTTTGGTTCGACGCGGACGGTGTAGTCGCCGAGCCGCGTGTTGTCAGGAATCGGCCAATCGCAACTGGCGATGCCGAAGCGCGAAGTCTTGAGCGGCGCGGTGAAGACGTTTGTGCCTTCCGGGTCTGTGATCTTGAGCGTGGCCTCCTTATCGGCGAGCGCGCGTCGCGTCGCGTGGTTGAGGAGGAGCGTGCGGAGGTGGAGAACTTGTCCGGGCTGGTAGAGCGGTTTGTCGCTCGTGAGCAGGATACGCGTCGCCTGTGTGAGGCTGATGTCGTCGGACGCCGTCTGCACAACGTCGCCGCGCCGCGCCGTCACTTTGATCTCGCCCTCGTTCGTTTCGATATGCGCGGGCAGAGTGAAATCGAGCGTGACGTAACCGTCCGTTCCGGTCGTGCCTGTCAACTTCAGCGCGCCGCTCTTTCTCTCCTCGTCAGTCCCATCGAAGACGATTTCGGCGGCGACTTCGACGCCGCGCACCGGATGCGACGTGAGCGGGTGCGTGGCGCGTGCGCGCACACGATAAAGCTGCCCTGCCTGCGCGCGGCTCGCGGCAGACACGCGCAAGTCGAAAATATCGGGCGTGATCTCCGAGAGCGAGATGACGCCTTCATGCGCGTCGCTATCGGCGAGCCTCAAGGCGTCCGCCCCGTAGGGCGCGACACGGTAGCGCAGGCGATACCAGAGCAGTTGCGTGTAGTCTCCGCCGGGAGGCTTGAAGTTGGAGACGGGCATGAAGGCCGAGACGGAGCTTGCGCCCGCGGGCAACTTCTCGCGGCGATGCGTGCGCGCGACGACCTTGTCGTGCGGGTCGAGCAGTTCGAGATCGATCTGCGCGAGCGTCGTCTGGCCTGCGCTGTTAGAGACGGCGAGCTTGATGTTGCTTTGGCCTTCGGCGAGCAGGATGCGCGTCGCTGCTTCGTCAACGCGAAGCACCGGGGTTGACTGTGCAAGTGTTGAGACTGCGAGGGCGCAGAGACACACCTGTAGATAGAGTAGAAGGGAGAGCCATCTACGGCGCATGGGACACCTCCAAATTGTGCGGCTGTGATGCGCGCCACTCGCGAGATGGTTGTTGCCCGCATCCAAAAAAATATTTTTGCCTTCTAAAAATTTGCCACACACGTTTGAGCAACCGTGCGAGATGCGGCGCGCAACAAAGCGACAGCACAAGAAAGGGATGAAGGATGAGGGATGAGGGATGAATCAGCAGAAGCACTCACTTGCTTGAATGCTTTCTCTGATTCATCCCTCATCCCTCATCCCTTATTTTTTTTTCGCCGCCCCGATCCTTTTGCGCGCCGTGCGGTAACAACTGACGGCAGCAAGTTCGCGAAGACGGAAACGAGCACCTCAGGTTTTGCCTGACACCGTAGACACAGACGAAGATTTACTCCGGCGTGCGCGCGCGGGCGAAGAGGACGCGTTCCTCTCGATCTACACGCGTCATCGCGTGGCGATGTATCGCTTCGCCTGCCGCCTGCTCCGCTCCGAATCCGCCGCCGAAGATGTCACGCACGATTGCTTCCTGAGCCTGTTCAAACATCCCGAACGCTTCGACCCCGCGCGCGGCACCTCTCTGCGAACTTACCTGTTCGCCGCCGTCCACAATCTCTCGATGAAGCATTTTCGACGCGCGGGACAAGAGGCTTGGACGGACGAAGCGACGGCGAGAGAGCCGCAGACGCCGGACGCCGAAGAACCTCTGAGCCGTTTGATTGAAGCCGAGTTGTCGGCGACGGTGCGCGCGGCGGTGGAACAGCTTCCGGCGTTGCAGCGCGAAGTTTTGATTCTGTTCGAGTTTGAAGAATTGAGTCTGTCGGAGATCGCCGTCGTGCTGGATGCGGAGGTCAACACGGTGAAGTCGCGCCTACAGCGTGCGCGTGCGGGCTTGCGGCGCACGCTCGCCCCGTATCTCGAACGGCGCGAGGAGTTGGACAAAGTGTTGGTTGGGGCGGCGGAGAAATAGAGATGAGCGAGAAGATGAAAGATCAAGTTGCTCCGAAGGCGCGCCGCAGCGGTGGTCGTCGGGTCGAACTCGATGCGTCGAACGGGCGCGCGGCGGATGAGTCGTCCGTGCTGTGCGCGGCGGATGAAGATTTGAAAGTGTTACTCAGCAGTTGGCAGTCTCCCCGGATGTCTGTGCCCGCATCGCTCGATGCGCGCGTCCTTAATTCTTACCGCGAACTGGTGAAGGAGAAAGAAATGAATTTGCACCACAGCGACAATCTCGCGCCGCAATACGCGCTGCCCTCGACGGCGGGAGCCGGCGCGCACGCCGATTATCAACTCACAATCCTTGAGGAGCGCGGACTCCTGATGCGCCTGCTCGCAGAGATGCGCGAGACGGCGCGCGACGCAGAACTCACGCGCGCGGAGTTTCGCCGCGACCCGTTCAATTTCATGCGACGCCTGAGCGCGGCCTACGGCTCGATGATGTGGCGCACGCTCAGGCAGGAGAACACGGCTTACGGCATCGCCGCCGCTTTCGTCGCCGTCCTCACGCTCGTCGGCGCGGTCGCCGCGCTCGACGGTTTCCAGCGGCGGGAGGGAAGTTTGTTGGCCGAACGCCTGCGCGAAGATTTGGTCTATCTGGGCAGCGTGACGGAGATTCCCAGAGAGCAGCCGAAGCCGGACGAAGGCACGGCGGGGCTGGCGAAAGGTGCGGGCGGCGGCTCGAAGCCTTTGCAGGAACGACCGGGCGGCGGCGGTGGCGGCGGTCGGCACGAAGACAAGCCAGCCGTGAACGGCAAACTCCCGCAGGCGACCTTCCTCCCGCAAGTGCTCGCGCCCGACCCGCACCCGCCTAAGATTCAGAACCCCTCGCTCCCGACGGCGGCGACGATTCAAGCCGACCCGATTCTGTTCCCCACGGACACGCGCGCCATCAACTACGGCGATCCGAAATCGAAAGCGACCGAACTGTCTTCCGGTTCGGGCGACGGCAACGGCATCGGCGAAGGCAAGGGCGGCGGCGTCGGTGCAGGCCGGGGCACGGGCTACGGGCCGGGCGAAGGCTACAACACGGGCGGCGGCCCCGCGAAACCCGGCGGCGGCGGCGAGGGCGGCAACGGCGGCATAGACTACGGGCGCAACTTCCGCGTCAACGAAGTGACGCGCAAGGCGAGCATCACGAGCAAGCCCGAACCGCTCTACACGGAAGAGGCGCGCAAGAATCAAGTGACCGGAACCGTGCGCCTGCGCCTCGTCTTATCCGCTTCGGGACAGGTGACGGGCATCACGCCTCTGACTAAATTGCCAGACGGGTTGACGGAGAAGGCGATTGAAGCGGCGCGCAGAATAGCCTTCATCCCCGCCGAGAAGGACGGGCGCAAAGTCTCGCAGTACGTCACCATCGAGTACAACTTCAACATCTACTGATGGGTAATGATGGATTGTGAC
>DASYMM010000054.1:0-5867 GCA_036009085.1 Pyrinomonadaceae bacterium
TTTTACGCGGTCGAAGAGCACTTCGGCACGCTCTCGAAGCTGCGCGAGTTGGTAGAGGACGCGCATCGCCTGGGCATCAAGGTGATTCAGGACAGCGTCGTCAATCACACGGGGCCGTATCACCCGTGGGTTGCCGATCAGCCGACGCCGACCTGGTTCAACGGCACGCGCGAGCGACACCTCGCCAACGTCTTCGAGACGTGGGCGCTGCACGACCCGCGCCCAGACCCGCAGACGAAGCGCGCGACGATGGAAGGCTGGTTCCTCGATTTCCTGCCCGACTTCAATCAGGACGACGAGGAGACGCGCCGCTACCTCATCCAGAACACGCTCTGGTGGATCGGCGTCACGGGCTTGGACGCGATCCGCGAAGACACCTGGCAATACGTGCCGAACGATTTCTGGCGTGATTGGACGGCGGCCGTCAAGCGCGAGTTTCCGCAGGTGCGCGTCTTCGGCGAAGTGAAGGACGGCGATGTCACGCACGTCTCGTTCTTTCAAGGCGGGCGCGTGCGTTTCGACGGCGTTGATTCCGGTCTCGATTCGCTGCTCGACTTCCCGCTCTTCTACCCTGCGCGCCACGCCTTCGCCTCCGGGAAGCCCGTCAAAGACGTGGCGCAACTGCTTGCGAAGGATTATCTCTACACGAACCCCGATCTGCTCGTGACGCTCGTTGGCAGCCATGACGACGGGCGTTTTATGAGCGAAGAGGGCGCGACCGTCGCCGGTCTGAAACTGGCGCACACGTTTCTTTTGACGACGCGCGGCGTGCCGCAGATTTACTACGGCGACGAGATCGCGATGACGGGCGCGGACGAACCGACAACCAGACAGGATTTCCCCGGCGGCTTTCCCGGCGACCGCCGCAACGCTTTCACGCGCGCCGGTCGCACTGCGGAAGAACAGGACATCTTCGAGCACACGCGGCGCGTGGCGCGCCTGCGCGCGGAACTCGAACCCTTGCGGCGCGGCTTGCTCGTCACACTGCACGCCGCCGCGCAGCAGTACGCTTATGCGCGCGTGTCGGAGCGCGGCGCGGTCGTCGCCGTCTTCAACAACGACACGAAGCCCGCGACCGTGGAGTTCAATGTTGCGCCCGCGCGTTTGCCGAATGACGCGCCGCTCGATGATCGTCTCGACACGTTGAGGAACGTGCGCGTTCAAGGCGGCAAGTTGAAACTCACGCTGCCCGCGCGCTCGGCCAGCATCCTGACGAACATCCCGGCGCGTTAACGTGACGAGATAGACGAAGCCACGCGCGCGAAAGTGACAGGTAAACGATGGCTCTACGAAATAAACCTCTGACGGAACAGGTCGCGCTCATCACGGGCGGGGGCACAGGGATCGGGCGGGCGTTCGCCGCAGTGCTGGCGGAGTCGGGCGCACGTGCCGTCGTCATCGCGTCGCGGCGCGCGGACGTGCTCAAGCGAACGGCGGACGAGTTGAACACGCATCTGGGCGCGGAGCGCGTGCACCCTTACGCCTTCGACATACGCGATCTCGGCGAGACCGAAACGCTCGTCCGGCACACAGCCGAACGCTTCGGCGCGATTGACTTGCTCGTCAACAATTCGGGGCTGGCTGTGCCGGAGACGGTCGAACAGATCACGGAAGAGGGTTGGAACAAAGTGTTGGAGACGAATTTGCGCGGGGCGATGTGGCTCGTGCGCGCCGCGCTGCCTTACATGATCCGCGAAGACTTCGGCGACGTGGTGAACATCTCTTCGCAGGCGGGCAAGAACGGTTACGCTGACGTGCCTTCCTATTGCGCCTCGAAGTTCGGCCTGCTCGGCTACGCGGAATCCCTGCGCGACCACGCGCGCAAGACGGGCGCGAACCTACGCGTCTTCAACTTCTGCCCCGGCCTCGTTGACGTGGAACACACGGGCGGCGAAGAAGAACCGCGCGCGGGCGCGATCCACGTCCGCAACATGGCGCGCACGCTTCTGTTCGCCCTCTCACTCGACCGCAACGTCGTCGTCGAAGACATCAACCTTTACGCAAGGTGAAAAGTCTGGAGTCTGAAGTCTTGAGCGTCCGGGGTCAGTACCATAGAGCCCAGACTCCAGACTCTCAAGACTTCAGACTCCAGACTGATAAAAGAGGAGCAAGAGAGATGACGCAGCAAAAGCCACGTTTGAGCTTCTGGCAAATCTGGAACATGAGTTTCGGATTCCTCGGCATACAGTTCGGCTGGGGCTTGCAACTCGCCAACATGAGCGGCATCTACACCTACCTCGGCGCGAGTCCAGACGACGTGCCGCTGCTCTGGCTGGCAGGCCCCATGACCGGACTTCTCGTGCAGCCCATCATCGGCTCGATGAGCGACCGGACGTGGAATCGCCTCGGTCGTCGCCGCCCGTATTTTCTGGTCGGCGCGATCCTCGCCAGCATCTCGCTCTTCTTCATGCCCGATTCGTCCGTGCTCTGGATGGCGGCGGGGCTGCTCTGGATTCTGGACGCGAGCATCAACGTCTCGATGGAACCGTTTCGCGCTTTCGTCGCCGACAAGCTGAACGTTGACCAGCGCACGGCGGGCTTCGTCATGCAGTCGTTCTTCATCGGCATCGGCCAGACGCTCGCCAACGTGCTGCCCTACCTCTTCCGGCAGTACGGCATGACGGGCACGACTCCGAGCGGCATCCCGCGCACCGTGCAGTACTCTTTCAAGATCGGCGCGGTCGTCTTCCTGCTCGCAGTGCTCTGGACTGTGTTTACGTCGAAGGAGTTTCCGCCGGAGGACATCGAAGAGTTCAACCGGCAGCGCAGGGCGACTTACGGCGACGCCACCGGCCTTGCGAAAATCTTCGCCGTCGTGCGCGAGTTGCTGCGCGAAATTTCCGGCGCGTTCGTCAAGATGCCGCAGACGATGAAGCAACTGGCCGTCGTGCAGATGTTCACGTGGCTCGGCCTGTTCTGCATGTGGATGTTCTTCGGCCTGACCACCTCTTACTACATCTTCGGCGCGAAGGGCAGCAACGACCCGCGCTTCGCGCTCGGACAGGAATGGGGCGGCAACGCCTTCGCCATCTACTCCATCGTGTGCTTCGTCGTCGCCTTTTTGTTGCCGAAACTCGCCGCCGCCACGAGTCGCAAGACCGTCCACGCCCTCGCGCTCATCTGCGGCGGCCTCGGTTTGCTCTCGGTCTATTTCATACACGACAAGAACGTGCTGCTGCTCACGATGGTCGGGGTCGGCATCGCTTGGGCTTCGATCCTCTCGATGCCTTACGCGATCTTGTCGGGCGCGCTGCCCGCCGCGCGCATGGGCGTCTATATGGGCATCTTCAACTTCTTCATCGTGATCCCCGAAATCATCGCCTCGCTCTTCTTCGGGCGCATCATTCGCTCCATCTTCGGCGAGAACAGCACAATCGCGCCGCTCTACATGGTGATGGCGGGCGGCGTGTTTATGCTGCTCGCGGCGGTGTGCGTGCTGTTTGTGCGCGACGTGGCTGATCGGGTGCCCGAAGCGTCTGTCATACGCGGCGACGAGCGCGAGCCGTTCATCCCGCAGGGTTCGGCGCAGCCCGTACCCAGCACAGGGCTGTTGGACGACGTTCGACGTTGAAGACTGAATCGTAATTATGCTGCGCTCGAAATTATTGTCGGCTGCTTTTGTGCTGTTCTTGCTCGCGCTGCTGTGCGGGCGCGCGGAGGCGTGTTCGTGCGGCGGCGGTCAACCGCCGTGCGGCGGTCAACTCTCATACCTTCGCGCCTCGGGCGGGGCAGTCTTCACCGCGATGGTGAGCGAGTTGAAGCCCATCTATCCTGACGCCGACAACGGCTCCGAGGATCGTGCGTTCCCGTCTTCTTACAAGGTGCGGCTCGCCGCAAGGTGCGCGCGTGGCTGAACGAGCGCATGAGCAAGGAGTGGGGCTTCGAGCCGGTACTGTCGGAGAAAAGCCGTTGCCATGAACTGGGTTTCTATTTCAGGCCGCGCGTGCGCGTAACCGGCTCGCTCTCGGACGCGGACGGGCGGCCAGTGCCGTCGCAGTTAAATGTATATTTGAAGCTTATCGTGCCGACGAAAGGGACGAGTTGAGGAAGTCGCCGTAAGGCGTCGTCGTAAAGTAGTCGCCGGAGCGCATCACAAAGCAAGTCGTCGCTTCCGCGCATCGGCAGCGAAGTGAAAAAATAATGTCGAGAAGAGTTCGCACAATCATCGGGGTGTTCGTCATGTTTGGTTCTCTACTGCCGTTCTGGCATCCGCTCTCGGCGCAGGAAAAGCCCGCGCGCGATCTCTCCAGAGAGCGTGCGCGCGACACGCAGGCGTGGGTGCGCGACGGCGTGATCTACGAAATCTTCCCGCGCGCCTTCTCGCCGCAAGGAAACTTCAACGGCATCACCGCCGGGCTAGATCGTCTGAAAGAACTCGGCATCAACATCGTGTGGTTGATGCCGATTCACCCGGTCGGGCGCGAACGCGCGAAGGGCGCCATCGGCAGCCCCTACGCCGTGCGCGACTACTACGCGATCAACCCGGACTACGGCACGAAAGAAGACCTCAAGCGGCTCGTCGCGGAAGCGCACCGGCGCGGGATGAAAGTAATTATAGACATCGTGGCGAACCACACCGCTTGGGACAGCGTGATGATGCGCACGCCCGCCTTCTACACGCACGACGCCGCGACGGGCAAGATCATCCCGCCCGTCGCCGACTGGGCGGACGTGGCCGATCTCAACTACGACAACCGGGAACTTCGCACTTACATGACGGACATGCTCAAGTTCTGGCTCCGCGAATACGACCTCGACGGTTTTCGCTGCGACGTAGCCGGGATGGTGCCCACAGATTTCTGGGAGCACGCGCGCACGGAACTCGAAAAAGTTAAGCCCGACATTTTCATGCTTGCCGAATGGCACGAGCCTGACTTGTTGGTCAAAGCCTTCGACGTGGATTACTCATGGCCGGTTCATAGCGCGCTGACAGATGTGTTGATGGGCAACGCCCCTGCGACGAACCTGCGCGCCGCTTGGGAAGAGGAGCACGCGAAGTGGCCGCGCGGCTCCCTGCACATGCGCTTCTCCGACAATCACGACGAGCGACGCGCCATCGCGCGTTTCGGCGAACGCGCCGCGCTCGCAGCCTCCGCGCTCGTCTTCACTCTGGACGGCGTGCCGATGCTCTACAACGGCATGGAAGTCGGCGACACCACGGAGTCGGGCGCGCCCGCGCTCTTCGAGCGGCTGCCCGTCTTCTGGCAGATCGCCGAACGCCGCCCCGAATTTCCGCGCTTCTACAAACAAATGATCGCGCTTAGACACTCAAGCGCGTCGCTCAGTCGCGGCTCGATGGAGTGGCTGCGAAACTCCGACGAGTCGCGCATCGTCACCTACGCGCGCCGCACCGACGCGGAAGAGTTGATCGTCGCGATCAACTTCTCAAACCGCCCCTTCGCAGGCACGGTCGAAGCGGCAAGCGCGGCAGGCTTCGCAGACGTGACGCCCGACGTGCAACCACCGCTCCCGCCCGATGCGCCCGCGCCCACGCACGCCCCGCGCCCGCGCACCGTCGGACTCCCCGCCCTCGCGCTCGACGCCTGGGGCTACCGCATCTTTCGCCGCGCGATTAAATAATTATCTCCCACAGGCGTAGAAAAGTGCGGCTCTCTCAATGCACATCGGGTAAAATGTATTTGTCCGAACGACTGATAAATGCTTTTTGCGAGGTCTGCGATGAATAGATCACTTATTCATATCAAGAATGAGGATGCCGGGTGGGTCGTTGACATGACGCCGGAGATGGCGCAGGTCGCGGGCGTCGTCGAAGGTTCGCTCGTCGTCTTCCATTTCAAAGAAGGAAAAGTTGCCGCAGAAATCCTGCCCCCTCCGGGCGATGAGCTGCGCGCCGAGGTGCGGCAGAT
>DASYMM010000055.1:0-8204 GCA_036009085.1 Pyrinomonadaceae bacterium
GTGGTGGCTACACTCGGATGGGTGGTCGAGGGTGGCTGTTGCTGCAAGAGGGGCGCAGTCGCCACGGATGGACTATGTGGGGGACTGTCTTGGGGATTGTCTTTCGGAAGCTCTTCGTCAGGTGGCGGCAGCGTTCGCTCTCCCCGATGGTGACAAAGCTTAAAACCGCCGGTCGCCTCGATTGCATATGCAGAGAGCACCACACCTCTAATCCATGCTATCGCACCCAAAGTCGTACTGAGGGCGATCACCGCCCAGTGAGCGGCGAGCGAGGGGCGGATGAGTAAATAGGTCGTATGGACAAGTCCGGCAACGCTTCCGACGAATATCAAAAAGCTGACGAACACAAACCAACCGCGAGAACAAAGCGAGTGTGCACTCTTCTCGACTTCCGGTTCGAGCATTCGTTCGACGTTGGAGAACGTTGGCGGGGCAAGCATGTCGTCGAGTTTAAGTACCCACGCCGTCGGCAGCGTGTAGCGAAGGCGTCGGCTAATCGCTTCCCACAGAACGACCGCTCCCGCCAGCGCGGATTGCATTCCGTAGCTGAGCAGCCCAACGATGAGAGGGGAGACGATTGTCATCTTGCGATCAAACTTGATGCCCGCCCACTCGATCTTCTTGAGCCATCCCTCATGAATGGCAGAGGTCAGAAACCACGCGGCGAGCATTAAGAGTAAGAAGCGGGTGGCAGTGCGAATGGCCTCGTCGTAGTTAGATTGAACACGCTCGAAGAAGCGTTCAACCTCTTTGGAGTGAGCTTTGAGTTCGACTTTTAAGAACTCGTCAATCTTGTCGTTAAACTGTTTCATCGTCATTGTGTCTCCTGAGAATGCTACCGAGCCGCGCCGTCGGGTTTGATGCGTTCGAGTAAGGATTGGGCGCGGGCGCGGAGGCGTGGGTTGGCTCCTGTGTTGAGGAGTTGTTGGAGGGTGAGGCGGGCGGCGTCGGGGTCTTTCATGCGGAGGTAGACTTGGGCGAGGATGAAGGTGAGGTCGGGGCGACCGGGGGAGAGTTTGAGTCCCTGCCGGAGTAGTTCGACGGCTTCGGGGAGTTGTTCGCCGGTGACGAGGTTGATGAAGGCGAGGAGGCGATAGGATTCTGTGAAGTCGGGTTTGAGGGCGATGGCGCGGCGCAGTTCGGCGCGCATTACTTGCGCGGGTTCGGGTTTGTAGTCGGCGATCTCCTGTTCGTCGTCCATCTCTTCGCGGCTGAGCGCGTAGGCGTAGTAGTAATGCGTGAGGTAGTTGTCAGGCTCTAAGCTGACGGCTTGCTGCAAGAGACGCCTCGCTTCCGCGCCCTGCCGCTGGCGCACGCGCGTCATGCCGAGCGCGGCGTGGGCGATAGCTAGTCTAGGGTTGAGCGCGATGGCCTTTTGCAGTTGTTTGGCCGCGTCGTCGTAGCGGTTGATGTGGAGCAGGAGGTCGCCTAGGAAATAGTGCGCGTCGGCGTTGGCGAGCGGGAGCGCGGCGATTTCGGTGACGATGCCGAGGTGTTCGTCGAGTACGGTCTGGCGCACGCGAAAGTCTTCGCGGCGGACGTATTCCTGCAACTCCGCTTCGACGCTCCGGTAGCCGATCTTGAACGTCTGGCGGAAACTCTTCTCGAACGGCATGCCCGCCGCTGAGAGTTCGAGGAAGCGCAGGAGTTGAAGCTGTCGCCGCCCGTTATCGGCGGTCATCAGGTAATGGACTAACGCCCAGGACTGCGCGTTGAAGAGGCCGCTCTTTTCCCGCTCGTTGTAACTGGCGGAACTGCGTTCGACGGCGAAGAGCGTTTCGAGCGGCAGGAGTCTGTTCTGGCGCAGGAGCGCGAGGTTGCCCGCGATGGGCTTGCCGAGGATGTTCTTGTTTTCGGCGAGGTTGAATTCGTAGGTGCTGTAATACTGCGCGAGTCCTTCGTTGAGCCAGTCGGGCACGCGGCGCGATTGGCTGTCAATCAAGAGGTGGACGGATTCGTGGAAGAGTTTGACGTAGAGGCTTTCGCGATCCCGGTCGAGCGGCAGCGCGATGTAGTTCACGTCGAGACCGGATTGAAAATAACTGATGAACTCGGTCGGCTTGCCCTGATAGAGCGGGCGAAAGTCTTTGTAGGAGTCGTAGTCTTTGAAGACGACGACGGTGGTGGGGACGGAAGAACTCAGGCCGGAGGCGGGGAACAGTTGCGCGAAGGCGTTGCGAAACTGCTCGAAGCGGATCGCCACTTCTCTGAGTTCGCTCTCGGTCGTATCGCCCACCAGCAGGTAGTGCGGCGAGCGCACACCCGCCCAAGTCTCTTTCGCCTGCGCGACGGATGAGGTGAGCAAGAGACAGCATCCGAACGCCGCGCCACGGATGAACGCGTGCATCCGCTTCGTCAAAACCCCCTTCGGTTTCCACCTGCTCGATGTTCGCAAATTAAAGTTTTCCTCGTGCCCGTGCGTGAGTTGATAAGTTTGAACGCTTATCCCGCCGCCGGGTCGCCGACGGGTTCGGTCGGCGGCGTGGAGATGCTGCTGCTGCCGTGACGCGCGGGCGTGCTCAGGCCGACCGATGCAGACATGAACGGTCGCTCGAAGAGACGGAAGAACAGCCACGCGAAGAGAATGGAGAGCGGCGTCATGATGGCGACCGAGATGGCCGGAATGTGTAGCTGTGTGAAGCCGAACCAGTACCACTGCATCAGGACGAACAGGTGCGTGAGGTAAAGCGAATAAGAGATGAGGCCGAGTCCCGCTAAAGCCAGCATGAGGCGTGACGCGCGCACGGACATCTCGCGCCGACGCGATTCGGCGCGCACCGCGCCGTTCACCATGATGAAGAAGCCGACGCCCCACGCCGGGTGCATCAGGAGCCAACCCGCGTCGTGAACCCACGGGAGATGATTGACGAGCGGCAGCCAGAGCGCGAGCCCCATTGCCAACAGTAAAGCCGCGCCGCCCGCCCACACCCGGTAACACCACGCGGGCAGACGCACCACTCCGAGCGCGGCCTCCACGCTTAACGCGCCCAAAGCCCAGATGAACCAGTTGGTCGCCGCCGCTTCGCCGACCGGAATCTCCACGCCGGAAAAATAGTTGAGCGTGCGCGCCAGCAACAGCCAGCCCACGCGTGCCGCCGCACAGGCGAGAAGCGTGCGCGCCCAACCGTAGCGAATACGCAGAAAAAGGAGCAGGAAATAGGCGAGATAGAGTTGTTCTTCAATCGCCAGCGTCCAGAACGCGCCGTTGATGCTGTAGGTCGTGCTCAAGTCGAGGTTGTGCAGCATCAACAAATGGAGCAGCAAGTCCCAGAGGTAAAAGCCCGTTATTTCCGGCGGGTGCTGGAAGCCGTTGTAAATGAGGTAGAGCGCGAGCGCGGCCAGATAAGGCGGGTAGAGGCGGCGCACGCGTCGCTTCCAGAAGGCGTAAAAGTCTATCTTCGGCTCCGCGACTCCGGCGGCGCGTGCGCGCGTCCAGTGCAGGTGGATGCAGAAACCGGAGATGACGAAGAACATGTAGATTCCGGCGTAGCCGAAATGGACGACATACGAGGCCGCCAGCGGCAGCCACCACTGCCAGCCGGAAAACGCGGTCTGCGGCGCAACGCCGAGCGCGTGATAGACGACGACGACGACCGCCGCCACGCCGCGCATCGCATCGAGGCTCAGCATGCGCCCGATTTTTCGCCCTTCGGACTTGAAATCTACCGTTGAAGTCAAGAAAAACACCCGCCGAGTTTCTATCTAAACGCGCCATTCTAGCACTTGAAGGCGTTTGGTGAAGCGTCGCGCAGCGGGCGGCGATGCTCTCATTTGATTTCTCCGCGCCCCCTCTGCGACTTCTCTGCGACTCTGCGGTGAAGGCTTGATCAAACGGCATTCATCGCCGCAGACGCAGAGTAAGCGCGGAGGACGCGCAGAGAGTTAAGCTGAAACCAGAATAGGACTTGCGGGCGAGAATCTTCGTCACGGGTCGTGTGCAGGCGTTATCGCCTTGCGTTTCAAGAATTTATAGTGCATACTGGCTGGCAGCTAATCCTTCTCTTGTGCATTAACGGTGATACGCACGGAGCCGCGTAGGCGGCAGGGCGTTTCGGGTAATCCGGGAGAAGGCTGATTTCAACTTTAGAAGCCGCTCCTTACCGAGCACACGAACTGAGAGCTTTCGCCTACCTACCGTTACTCCTAAGCCCACTTCTCTTCGACGCTTCTCTCAACACTCCTATAGAGGAGAGGATAACTATTTTATGTCTATGAAACTTTACGTCGGCAACCTCGCGTTCCAAACTTCGAGCGACGACTTGCAGGAATTGTTCGCGCAGGCGGGCACGGTCGAATCAGCGTCGGTGGTCGAAGATCGTGAAACGGGACGTTCGCGCGGCTTCGGCTTCGTCGAAATGTCGAGTGCCGAAGAAGGCGCGAAAGCCATCGAGCAGTTCAACGGCAAGGAAGTCAACGGTCGCAGCCTGAACGTCAACGAAGCGAAACCGCGCGAAGATCGCGGCGGCGGCGGTGGCAATCGTGGCGGCGGCGGTGGTCGCGGCGGCTACGGCGGCGGCGGTGGCGGCGGTCGTGGTGGTTACGGCGGCGGCGGTGGCGGCAACCGCTACTAATTAAAGCGTTTAAGTCTGTCGGCGGGTGCGCCGCAACAATAGCGCACCCGCCGCACAGGCTGCGTTTAGTGAACCTCAGACAAAGGAGCGAATATTGGCTAAAGAAGACTTGGTTCCGGCTGAAGGCGTCGTCATCGATAAACTGCCGAACGCCTTTTTCAAAGTGAAACTCGACGGCGGCGAACATATGGTTTTGGCTCAAATCGGCGGCAAAATGCGCAAAAATCACATACGCATTCTGGCCGGTGATCGCGTGAGCGTCGAACTGTCGCCGTATGACCTGACCCGCGGGCGCATCACTTACAGGTACAAATGAGTCGCAGGCGGTCTCTCGCACGGAAAAAAGATTATGACCAGCAGCAACGGTAACCCCGCAACCCCTTTCACTCTGTCATTTACGGGCGAAGGCGCGGCGACGCAGTTGGAGTTGATGAACTCGACCGACGAGCCGCTCCGGTGCGTGGAGATTCTCACAGTCTTTCTAAAAGACGAGGAGACTTCCGGCGCGCCCTCTCGCGCGCACATCAGATTCGAGGCCGTCAAGTATATCCAACCGCGCGAAAAGGCCATCATGCCGCACAAAACCTTGATTGACGGCAAACCCGCCGCCCCGGCAGACGACCTGCTGCAACGCCTCAAAGCCGTCGCGGGCACGACCAAGCCTTACGTGCTGGATATTTCTTGGGAAGACGGGGAAGGCAAATCACGCTTTCAGCGGATACCCGTCGGCCACTAAACCCGAACCCGCTACACAAAAACCTCTTCTCGGAGCCACGCCGCCAGCGCGGCTCCGGCTAGTTCCGGCCACCTCCCGCCCGGCTAGAATTTCGTTTGATCCGTTTTCAGTCTGAATCTCGCGTTAGTAGATAAGGGACGTTAATTGGAAAACCGCGAGCAGCGTTTAAGAGTACAGACTGACTGGCAAGACGGAGATACAACAATGAGCACGAACATCAGAATCATCAAGCGTTCGCAGAGAGACGCGAAAAACAACACGACGATGCCAGCGGCCACGAGCGGCAGGGTAGAGAGCGAAAATTCACGACGCGCCACGCGCGACATCACCGGCCACGTCGCCAACTGGATCAAGGACTTGCAGCAGCGTCACACGCCCGACCCGCGACGCGCCTTCGCCAATCTCTTTGTTGACGCGGCGACTTCCACGGCGGATTGACCGGCGGCGCGTTTGACAGCCGGCAATTGACAGTCAGCAAGGGCTGAAACTAGAGTGGCGGCACGATGCCGTTGCCGATAGCACACGCGCTGGTGGGCGCAAGCCTCGCCGCCGCCATCCACACACGGCCTGCTTCGCTCCGCTACCGCGTCGCCCTCGTCTCCGGCGCACTCTTAGCCAACGCGCCCGACCTCGACTTCTTCCTCGTCTTCGCACTCCATTCCAGAGCATGGCATCGCGGGTTCACGCATTCGCTCCTCTTCGCAGCCTTCGTCTGCCTCCTGTTCGTCTTAACTTTCGGCACACGACGCCTGCGCGACGCGTTGGCCTACGGGCTGGCCTTCGCCTCACACTGCCTGCTGGATTTCCTGACGACCAAAGCGGGCGGCGGCTTGGAGTTGTTCTGGCCGTTCTCGGCGGAGAGATTAGGGCTACGCCGGATAGGACTGTCAGAACTTCCGTCGAGACTCCCGCCGCTCGATGTCTTGAAATGGCTCTTGGTCGAACTCGCCATCTTCGCGCCCTTGCTGTTGGCCGTGCTTTACTGGCGACGAATATCTAAAGCAACTAACCAAAACATGTAACCACGAAATCACACGAAACGACACGAAAAGAGTTTCCGCTCCTTTCGTGTCGTTTCGTGTGATTTCGTGGTTACGTTCTTTACCCGCGCGGCGACGGGGTGGGACTCGGTGACGGCGACGGCGACGGAGTTGGCGGCGGCGCGGGCATGCGCTCTTTGGTGAAGCGCGGCAACATCTCTTCGCGCATCGCGAGATGATAGACGGCGGCGGCCACGACGATGGCCGCCGTTTTCACGTCTTGCTCGACGATGCGTTCGTAGGTGTCTAGGTTCGTGTGCCACGTGTGCGTGCCGTATTCGATGGGGTCTTGGCCGAGGCCGATGCCGGGCAGCCCCGCTTCGTTGAAAGAGGTGCTGTCGGTTCCGCCAGTGCGGCGGCTCGTCGTCGCAATCGCGCCCATTACGCCCAAATCCTCGAAGGGCGCGAGCGCCTGTCGAAGAATGGTCGCCGTCTGCGGCGGGCCGAAGACGTTTGCGCCGCGCACGCGCCCCGTCCCCGAATCAATGTTGAAATAACCGTTGAACTTCGCATACTCCGGCTTCGGATTCTCAAACGAGCCGAAGTGCTCTTTGACGTAAGCCTTCGAGCCGAGCAAGCCCTGCTCTTCGCCGCTCCACAGCGCGACGCGAATCGTGCGGCGCGGACGGACGCCGAGCGTGTGTAGGATGCGCGCGGCTTCGAGCATGATCGTGCAGCCGATGGCGTTGTCGGTCGCGCCGGTGGCGGCGTGCCACGAATCGAGATGGCCGCCGAGCATCACCACTTCGTCAGCCTTGTCCGTGCCCGGTATCTCGCCGACCACGTTGTAAGACGTGCGCCCTTCCGGGTAGTCGCGGTTGACGATGTTGAACTCCAACTCGACCGGAGTTCCGTCGGCCAGAATACGACTGATGCGCCCGTAGTCTTCGTTACGCATGACGACCGTGGGCACGGTCTTCGACGGGTCGAAACTGCGATTATTGAAGGCGCGAATCTGCCCGTGCTCGCGCCCCGCGTCGTTGATGCGAACGAGCACGCCGCTCGCGACGAGGAATTGATCGAGTTGTTCGCCGGTTTGCTGCGGCGTGAGCGGGGGCGCGGGCGTGGGCGACGCTTGCGGCGACGCGGCGGGCGAAGGCGACGGCTGTGCGAACGGCGACGGCGCGGGCGGCGCGTTCGGGTCATACTGATTGCGCGCCTCCTGATCCTCGCGCCGCTTGTTCTGCGGGTTGAAAGTGACGGGCACGATTTGATGCCTGCCGACGAGCACGATCTTGCCCCTCAACTGATTTCTGATGCCGTCGAGAAACGCCGTGAGACTCGCCTGCGTCGGGCGTTCGGGCAGCACGAGTTGGTAGGCTTGACCCGTGACCGTGCCCTTCGTGCCGGGCGTCCACGCGAGGGCTTCGCAGACGAGCGCATCCTTGACCGGGGAGACGATGTGCGCGGAGAGGCGTTCGTTCAACCAGCCGGGATGGCCGAAGTCCCAGGGCTCAAGGTGTGCGTTCTTGAAACCCCACTCGGTCATCTGCTTGACCGTCCAATCGGCTGCGCCCTTGAAGTTGGGCGAGCCGGTCAGACGCGGCCCGTAAACGTCCGTCAGGACATGCAACGTCCGCATGATCTGCGAACGCTCCATCCCCTCGCGGCGAATCTTCCAGTACATCTCTGAGTCAATGCGTTCCTGCGGCGACGACGGCGAGGCGGCGGGCGTTTGCGCGTTGAGCGGGAGCGGGCTGACGCAGAACGAAACGAACAGGAGCAGCGCGGCGATCTTTCTCACGATCTGTTAACTCCAATGTGTGTTGTAAAGGTTGGTCGGACGCACTTCTTATAACACATCTGCCCGACCGAACAGAGAGGCAAGCTTCAAAAATTCTATGAGCGTTTGCGATT
>DASYMM010000056.1:0-3416 GCA_036009085.1 Pyrinomonadaceae bacterium
GTTGCCGTGCGCTCCTTCTGCTCCACCATGAGAGACTTGAAGGCCATCACGCGCTGACGCCCGAACTTGCAGGTCTCCGGCGCGAGCGAGCATCAACTCATCGAAGGCGTGACATTGCGCGCCCGTTCCAAATTCACGCGCAACGGTACGCCGGGAAGCGATAAAAGATCATGTTGACCAACACCAACCCGTTTAAACGAACGCTCACCTTAAGCATCCTGCTCGCCGCTTTCGCGACAGTCTGCGCGGCACAACAGAACGCAAGCGCGACGCCGCCGCAACAGCCGCCGCCGCAGACGCAGCAACCACAACAGACGCCGCCCGCCGCGCAGACCAAAGTGAGCGCGCCCGCCGTCGTCGCCTCGAACGCGCCGCAAAAGATCACGCACGAGGGCATCGAGATCGAGTTTTCGATTGCGCCGGTCTCGAAGTCCGACGGCTTGCTCGAAGGCAAAGACGCGCAGGTGAGTTTCACCATCCGCGACACGGCGACGAATCAACCCGTGACCAACCTCCGCCCGGCGGCGTGGATTGATGCGCGCAAGGCGGGCGTCGTCTCGACCGACGCGAAAGCCTGCCGTGAGAAGGTGCAATCCTTCATCCAGGCGCAACTCACGCAGCGACCCGACATCGATCTCAATTCTTACGTCATCCTCGCGCTGAACGAGGAAGCGAACATCTCCGTCATAGACCCTCTGCTCGGCTTCGGCACGACCAAGCTGCGCACGCTAGTCTTCCTCAAAAGCCCCGGCGAAGATTGGGCGATGAGCGCGGATCGCAAACGTCTCTACGTTTCGATGCCGCTCGTCAACCAAGTCGCCGTCGTTGACACGGCGACTTGGAAAGTTCTCTCGAACATAGACACGGGCGCGCGTCCCGTGCGCTTGCGCTTACAGGGCGACGGGAAATATTTGTGGGTGGCGAACGACGGGCTGGCCGACGTGCCGAGCGGCGTCACCGTGATTGATACGACGACCGGAAAAGTTGCCGCCGCGCAGATCGGCACAGGGGCGGGGCATCACGAAATCGCTTTCAGCGCGGACGACCGCTTCGCCTTCGTCAGCAACAAGGCCGACGGCACGCTCTCCGTCATCGAAGTCGCGCGGCTCGCCAAGATCAAAGACCTCAAGACGGGCGCGCAGCCCGCCTCGCTCGCCTTCTCGCCCGCCGGTCGCGCGCTCTACGTCGCGCACGAAGGCGACGGCACGATCACGGTCGTTGACGTGGAGCGGCACGAAATTCTGGCGCGCATGCAAGCGAAGGCGGGTCTCGTCGCGCTGCGTTTTGCGCCCGACGGTCGCCACGGTTTCGTCGTCAATCGAAAGGAGAACGCCGTCAACATCTTCGACGCTTCGACGAATCGCCTGCTGCACACCATCACGGTCGGCAAGTCGCCCGACCAGATCGCCTTCACGAAACAGTTCGCCTACGTGCGCTCGCTCGGACAGGAACAGGTTTCGATGATCAATCTGGCGCATCTGGGCACGGGCAAGGTTTCCGAGTCGTCGGTCGCGCGTTTTCCGGGCGGGCAAAAGGCTCCCGAACTGGCGACGAGTCGTTCGACGGCCGATGTCGTCGTGCCTTCGGCGGAAGACGGTTCGGTGCTCGTCGCGAATCCGGCGGACAAGATGATCTATTACTATCAGGAAGGCATGGCCGCGCCGATGGGAACGTTTACGAACTACAAACGCGAGCCGCGCGCGCTCCTCATCTGGGACGCGAGTTTGCGCGAAACCGCGCCCGGCGTCTATTCCACCAAAGCGCAACTCACGGGGCAGGGCAACTACGACGTGGCCTTTCTGCTCGACTCGCCGCGCGTCGTCAATTGCTTCGAGATGTCGGTCAAGGAGAACCCGGAGCTTGAGAAGAAGCGCGGACTCGCCATCAGGATCGAGCCGCTCCTGAAAGATCGCAACCTCAAGACGGGCGAGAACGTGCAGCTTCGTTTCAAGGTGCTGGACACGGCCACGGGGAAACCGAAACCGGACTTGAAAGACATGGGCGTGCTCACGTTTCTCTCGCCCGGCATCTGGCAGCAACGCCACTGGGCGAAGTCTGTGGGCGAGGGCATCTATGAGGTCAACTTTGTGCCGCCGCAATCGGGCGTCTATTATGTCTTCTTCCAGTGCCCGTCGCTCGGCATTCAATATCGCCAACTGCCGCGCTTGATCTTAAACGCCGACGACACAGCCGTCACGGCGACGAAACAGCCCGCGCCTTAAAACGACTCGCGCACGCACGCGTCGCTTCAAACGCGGTGCATACGTCGAACAGAAATTTTCCGAAAGGTTAGAACCGACATGACCACTCCGCACGCGAGCCTTCAACCTCAAACACGCGCGTTTCGCCAACTCCTGCGTCTCCTGTCGCTCACGATCATCACGCTCGCTTGCGTCGCTTCGAGCGCGACGGCGCAGACGACCGGGGCGAAGCCATCAGCACAGCCGACCGCGCAGCCGACTCCTCAGGCGAAGGCGCAGCAACCCGCCGCGCCGCAGACGGCCAAGCCGAACCCGACCGCTGAACAGATGCGCGCGACGGCGCAAAAATATTTCACGGATGTCGAACTCATCAATCAGAACGGCGAGCGGATGCGCCTCTATAGCGACGTGCTCAAGGATCACGTCGTCGTCATCAACGCTTTCTTCGCCACCTGTCAGGGCAGTTGTCTGCCGATGAATCTGAACTTGGAAAAGGTGCAGGCGGCCTTCAAGGAGCGCATGGGCAAAGACCTCTACATCGTCTCCATCAGCGTTGACCCGACCGTGGACACGCCCGCCGCCTTGAAAGATTACGCGAAGAAGTTGAACGCCACGCCCGGCAGGCTGTTTCTGACGGGACAGAAAGCAAACGTTGACCTCGCGCTACGCAAGTTGGGGCAGTACGTCGAGCAGCGCGAGCAGCACACGAACATCTTCATCATCGGCAACGAGCGCACCGGCCTCTGGAAGAAAGCCTTCGGCCTCGCGCAGTCCGACGAGTTGGTCAAGATCGTCGAAACCGTGCTCAACGACGCGCCCGCCACCACGGGCGGCGGCAACTGATGCGACGAAATTTCAATTTTCGACTTCGCGCTCTCGCCGCGTCGCTCTGCGTCGCGCTCGCGTGCGTCGTCTATCTCTCGCTTCCGCGCGGGGCGGCGCGCGTCGCAATAGCGCAGGGGGCGCAGGGCGCGCAGGCCAACACGAACGCCAACACAACTACCGCGACGGCGCAAACGTCCACGCCTTCGTCCGTTGTCGGCGGCGCGCTGACGGCGCAGGAGAAGCGCGGCAAAGAAGTTTACCTGCGCGGGACGAGCGCGTCCGGGCAGGAGATCATGGCCTACCTCGGCGAAGCGTCACTCGAAGTGCCCGCGAGCACCATGACGTGCGCGGGCTGCCACGGCTTCGACGGGCAGGGCAAACCCGAAGGCG
>DASYMM010000057.1:0-6680 GCA_036009085.1 Pyrinomonadaceae bacterium
GAACAGAACGGCGAAGGAGGAGCTTCCCGAAAGTGTGCAGACTGGTAGTTGCGTAAGAAGACGCTGATCGGTCGGGTCTGGGAGATCGCGCCTAAGAGTATGTCGAAGGCGGAGCCGCTACCGCCCAGACGCGACAAATAAGAGCGCACGAATTCCGCCCGCTCGCCCGCAGGAGTCTTCTGGATTTCTTCCAGCCCGGCGAGCGCGGTTAGTTGGAACCGCTCAAGCGCAATGAAGATGCCGCTGTGGGTTAGATACCCGGAAGATATGCGTCTGGGTCGCTTCTCTGCGCCGTGGCGCGACTCGATGAACCTGAACAGTCGCCGGGTGAATGCCTGTAAATCGTCCGGCCCTTTCCCGGTGGTGACCAAGACTGGAACGTCGTCGGCTTTAGCCGCACGAATGCTCATCATCTCCTCATACATCAAGAGCATTTGTAGCAAAGCCGTCCCGCCGACCGCGCCTGTCCCGCCGATAAAAACGTGTATGTCGCGATACCGTTCTTCACTCGTGGCGGCGCGAACCAACTTCGCACCCAGTCTTTGTCTTTTATAAGACATGTCGTAGCTCTCCGGTTGCGCGGCCGTTCTTCAGGGCGTGGAACAGCGGCGGCTAAGAGGCATAATCCAACGCGACCTGCCGTTTGACATGAGCCTCAGGATCAAGCTTATTAACATTTTTGTGAGAATCTAAGTCTTGGTTCATGATCCACGGCCTATGGCATAACGCGCTTCGTTAAAACCGTCAGGTCGGCGAGGGGCTGGCCGTGGCGCACGGATGATAACAGAGTTGGCCGCCGCGTTAAAACAATTAGCTGACAATTGCCGGTTGCAACTGACGGCGGCCACGCAGCATATTTATCGAGCCGAACGCGTGTAAATACAGTAGAATGCGGATTCTTCAACTAACGCTGCACGGGAGAGGCGTAGATGTTAAACGCGATTGGGAGCATAGCTTAATGAAAAGCGAAGAGAGCTTGAAAGAAATAGAAGTCGCCGTACTGAATGCGTTGCAGGCGGGAGCGCAGGAAGTGGATGCGGTGGCCGACAGCACTGGATTCGACCAGTCACAAATTATGGCCGCTGCGCTCGATATGCAGCGACGCGATTTGGTCGCGATACAGGAAGCCGAGCGTCAGGAAATAATGACGATTCCGGGCGCGGACGAACTGTTCGCGCGAGGATTAGCCGAACGGCAGGCGATAAACGTGTTGAGTAATGCGGGCGGCGAGTTGCCTTTGGAGAAACTTGTCAACTGGGCTGGCGAGCAGGGACTCGCCATCAACGAGGTGCTCCGTTGGGGGCAAACTCGCGGGTGGCTGCGCAAGGCTCAAACGGAAAATGATTCCGGCGGCAAATCGCTCAAAATAATTTTGACAGACGTTGGCCGCGCTGCGCTCGACGCCGAGCAGGACGACGAGCGTGCGTTGCGGCTCGCCCTCGGTGGCCGCGTCTTTCTAGATCAGTTGGCGGCCTCAAACCTCGACCCTGAACGCGTGCAAAAGCTGCTGGTCAATCGAGAGGGAATCGCGCGTATAAAAAAACGCACTCAACGAACGCTGACGATAACCAATGCGGGCAGAGGGTTGCTGGATGCGGGGGTGAAAGTCAAAGCCGAGCGCAACAGCCTGACGGCCGACGATCTACAGTCGGGTCGCTGGCGCGAGATCACCTTGCGAAAATACGACATCGCACTGCCTGCGCGCACCGTCTATCCCACCAAGCTTCATCCGCTCAGAAAAATCATGGTGGAAACCCGGCGCGCGTTTTTGGAGATGGGCTTTACAGAGGTGGCTTCCCCGATGGTCGAATCCGCGTTCTGGAATTTCGACGCCCTGTTCCAACCGCAGGATCATCCGGCGCGCGACATGCAGGATACGTTCTACATGGCCGAGCCGGACAGGTTGGAACTGCCTGATAGCGCGATTGTCGAGCGCGTGCGCCGGACGCACGAAGACGGAGGGGAGACGGGGTCGCAGGGTTGGGGGTATCGTTGGGACCCGGAGCAGGCACGCAGGGTCGTGCTCCGCACACACACGACGGCGGCCACGATTCGCGCGCTTGCCAGCCACCCCAACCCGCCCCACAAAGTTTTCTGTGTGGGCTGGACTTTTCGTAACGAGACGATCAGCTACAAACACCTTCCGGTCTTCCATCAGGTGGACGGGATAGTCATTGACAGGGAAGCCAACCTCTCGACGCTGCTTGGAACCTTGAGCGAGTTCTACCGCAAGATGGGCTTCGACAAGGTTAAATTCAAGCCCGCCTTCTACCCTTACACGGAGCCGAGCGCGGACGTGGTCGTCTATATGAAATCTCGCGGCAAGTGGATCGAGATGGGCGGCTCCGGCGTCTTCAGGCCGGAAGTGACCGAACCGCTCGGATGTTCCTACCCCGTGCTGGCGTGGGGTCTGGGTATTGAACGGCTGGCAATGTTGCGTCTGGGATTCGACGACATACGAGACCTCTATCGCGGCTCGCTCGATCTGCTGGAGGAGGTGCCTCTGTGCCGATAGTCAACATTGATACCGCGTGGCTGAATCAACTCTTAGGCCGTGAATTTCCCGCAGAAGTTTTGAATGAGGCTCTCGAACAGATGGGCTGCGACGTGGAAGACCTGGTCGAGCTATCCATCTACAGGTGCCCGCGCTGCCAGAACGCGGTTGAAGGATCACTGGGAGTTCGAGAGCTTAAGACGTGCACGTTCTGCGGGCATGAGTCTGAAACTCCCTTTGAAGAGATCGGCGCGCGTAAAGTAATTCGCCTCGACCTGCTCGCGGCGCGTCCAGACCTTTTCGACGTGGGCGGGTTGGCGCGCGCGCTCAAGGGTTTTCTCGGTTTGGCGGATGGACTTCCCGACTACAAGGTCAAGCCGGCAAATTTGACCGTGCACGTCGCCGCGTCGCTCGGCCAGCCGGAGAGTTATCGCCCCTTCATTAGCTGTGCGGTGATGAATGTGCCGCCGCTCACGTCAGCCGGGTTGGTCGCGATCATGGAGTTGCAGGAAAACCTGCACTGGGGAGTCGGGCGAAACCGCAAACTCGCTTCGATAGGCGTCTATGATCTCGACACCTTGAAAGGGGATATTCACTACCGCACTTTGGAACCCGACGGCGAGCGGTTTACGCCTCTGGGCGTTCCCGGCGAGCAGATGACCGGCCGCGAAATTCTGGAGAAGCACCCGAAGGGGATGGCTTACGCGCACCTGCTTGCGGACAGCCGCAGCTATCCCGCGCTGAGCGACGAGCGCGGGCAGGTGCTTTCGATGCCGCCCATCATCAACAGCGAGGAGACGAAGCTGAAAGTCGGCACGAGCCGGTTGTTTATAGACGTGACGGGCATCAGCGAAGCGGCTGTCGTTAAGTCTATGAACACGCTCGTCTGTTCTTTGATGGAACTCGGGGGCGAGACTCTGGCCGTCACTATCAAGTCAGAATCGGGAGAGCGCATCACGCCGGAGCTATCGCCGGGCGAGATCGAAATTGACCTGCCCTCTTCGCGTGGTTGGCTCGGGATACCGTTCACACCGGAGAGTCTGGTCGGCAGCCTCAGGAAGATGCGGCTCGATGTCGAGCCGTTGGATGATGTGGGGGAGCGATTCCGCGTCCGCTATCCGGCCTTCAGGACAGACATCCGCCACAAGGTTGACCTCTTTGAAGACCTCGCCATCGGCTACGGCTACCTGAACATCGAGCCACACCTCATTCCGACCATGACGGTCGGGCAGGCCAGAGAGGAAGAGTTACTCAGCGAGAACGTCAGGGGCACGCTTTTGGGGCTTGGTTACGCGGAAGTTATGAGCCTGCCGCTGACGACCGAGGAGGAACACTTTCTCAGGTTCCGCAGAGAAGTGCCGGAGCACTATCCGCGCGTGGCAAACCCGAAGCTGGTTGCGCTGAAAGTTGTTCGCACGCATTTGCTGAGCGGCGTCTTACAGGCGCTTTACGAGAACCGCAAGCGTCCCATGCCGCTCAACCTCTTCGAGATCGACAACGTGGTCGTGCTCGATGGGGACGCGGAAACCGGCGTCAGGGAAGAACGCCGCGTCGCGTTCGTCGAAATGGGGCCGGAGGCCGGTTACGCCAAAGTGCGAAGCGTCTTCGATGCGATTCTCCGCGAGATGGGACAGCAAGCTACCTACAGCGTCTATGATGATCCGGCGTTTATACCGGGCCGGAGCGCGTTGGCCGTCACGAGCGCGGGCTTTGAAGGCTTTCTTGGCGAACTGCATCCCGAAGTCATTACGGCGGAAGCGATCCAAAAATTCGGCCTCGCTCAAGGGCTGGACTACCCCGTGGCCGTCGGCGAACTGACGATCTGGAGAGTCTTGTAGCTGCGTGCAACGCACGACCCGACGCCGCCGCGCAGCTTATTCACACGCGTTGCCTCTCCCATTCCGATTCGCATAGACGCGCGAGCGCGCCCTTACGCCTCAACCCGTTACCGCCCGCCCGCCGGAACAGCCCGCCGGGCGGGTTAAACCTACCAATAACTCTCACGCGAGGACGCCTAATGAACGACCAAATGCTGTCAGCTAAAGCACCGTGTAAGGAAGCGGGAAAACTATTGTGCTGGGAAGATAAACAGCTTGACGAGTTCCTTCGTCTACGTCAAGAGCTTTTCCTCGACCCCCTCGGCAGCAACCGCAAACGGTTCGAGGAAGCCGCGGTCTTGTTGCAGCGCGCCCTCTTCGCCTGGTACTTCTCCAGACCGGGCGAGTTCCCCGGCCTCCTCGCATGGGTGCAGCGGCACGCTGACGAGACGCGCCAGTTACGCAAGACGGAACTTTCCACCATCCGCGAGCGACGCTTTTCGTTGAACTGCCCTGCGCCGGAAATTCCCGCTATCGAGAGCGGAGTGTCCGAGAACCAGTGGCAAAAGATTTTCGGTTCGTTCAACACGGGCTACGAGGCTCAAAGGCTGTTTGAACGCTTCTTGACCGACCTTGATGAATATACCAACCCGAGCCTGCGCATTAACCACAGGTATCTCGGCGAGTTGCTCCCGCACGACAACATGGTCAGCTATTTCGCGGCTACGGTAGCAACCTTCCTGAATGAAAATGCCGTCATCGGCAAAGTGTCGCCGTGCGTCACGCACATGGAGCAAGCGGCCATCATGAGGCTCGCCGAGTTGGTCGGGTGGGCGGGCAAGTTGGAGGTCTCCCAAAGCGGCGAACCGGGCATGCCGTTGCAACGTTTGCCGACTCCCTTTATGCCTTCGCAGGCGTTCACCAGATGGGAGAGGGAGGAGCCGACAGGCACTGTCGTCGGCGACGGGACGATAGCCAACATCAGCGCGATGCTCATTGCGCGGAACGCCACCTTCGACTACCTGCTCGGCTGGGGCGAAGCCACGCAGACCCTCGGCCCGAGCCGCGCGTGGGAGATTATCAAGAAAGTCTACGGCTACCGTCGCATGATCGTCTTGACCTCGAAAGGGTCTCATTACTCTGTTGTCAAAGCCTGCCACATTGCGGGGCTTAGCCCGCTAGACGTGATCGAGGTCGCGGGTTCTAAGAACCCGTGGATACTTGACGGAGCGGGGTTGAAGAGGACGCTTGAAAGTATCGGTATCAAAGGACTAAAGGCCAGGAAGAAGGGCAAAAAGAAGAGCACAGAGGAAGATTGTCTCCTTTTGGCGCTGGTTCTGATTGCCGGAAAGACCGAAACCGGGTACGTGGACAACATAGAAGCAGCCGTCGAAGTCCTCGATCCCCCTAAAGGCGGTAAGAATTATTTGCATATTGACTTGGAAGAGGTGAAGGATAAGGAACAATCAGTTCGCGCTGAGATAGAGGAATTGACTCAAGAGCTACTCACCGAAGCCCCTTATCAGGAACTGGGAGCATTTCGGAGAAAGATGCTTCTGGACTCCTACGATAGCGCCCGGACTAACGCTCATAAGCCCAAGGGCAGTTCCGAACCGCAGATCAAGAGCGCGAGTTATAACCGACCGTTCCTACACGTGGATGCCGCTCACGGCGGGGCGTTCCTCACCGTCCCTTACTTGCGTCATGGTCCCTTCAAAGGCATCCACTTGGCCGACACCGTAACGCTCGACGGGCACAAGATGTTTTACTGCTACTACCCGTGCGGCGGCCTCCTCATCCGCACGACCCGCTGGGCGCAGACGCTTCACGTAGGCCAATCCAGGTATATCAGCGAGGAAGCGAACCACGAAGCCTATGGCGAAGATCGTGCGTTCTTAGAGAGCCTGAATGAAGAGGGGAACAAGGAAAGAAAAACTGTTTCCGAAATGCCCTTGATCTATCCACGGTTGCACATGGGGCGCAAGGAGATGATGGGTCTTGGTGCCATCCGTAATCACAACAACAGGCCGGCTCCGGCTGCTCGCTCCGAGCTAGGGCATCATCCCTTCACTACTTCGCTGGAAGGCTCCCGTGGCTGTCAGGGTATTATGCAGATGTATTTCAATCTAAGCACCATCGGCCTGCGGGGTTATGAGTTGCTCCTCGGGTGGACATATTTGCTGTCACGTCGCCTCACGGAAGCTGTTTCACTCGGACGAACGTATGTGAGACCAATCACCGAGGCAGAGTTGCCCGCCGAGAAGTGGATGGGTAATGCAAAGGATCAGGCAATTCTATTCTCGGACACGAATACGGAACAAGACCCGCTGCGCATCGTGCCCGTACTCGGAGGGCGATTGCTCCGCTTG
>DASYMM010000058.1:0-12707 GCA_036009085.1 Pyrinomonadaceae bacterium
AGCAGACCGACGGAGACCTTTATGAAACTGTCTCGCCTGTGCCGTGGCTTGATGTGCTGCCTTTATCTTTGCGCCGCCGCCTGTTTTTTTAACGCGTTCGGTCAAGCCGCCATTCCTCGATTTGAGACGGCGGATTGCGCGGTGCCAATTCCGAAAGGCGAAAATGTCGAGTGCGGCTATCTCTTCGTGCGGGAAGACCGGACTTTGAAAAACAGTCCGGCGATTCGTCTGCCGGTAATTATTTTGCGGAGCGACAACCCGCACCCGCAGCCCGACCCCGTCTTGCGAACTCTCGGCGGCCCCGGCGGCTCGTCTCTGAGAATGATCGGCGGCAGGCGTTTTTCGCCGTGGCTGAAAGACCGCAACGTCATCATTTTTGAACAACGCGGAACCCGCTATGCGCAGCCCGCACTCGAATGTCCCGAAGTTAACGCGTCGAACCTCAACAGCGCGAGACGGAATCTCGACGCGAGACAAGCGCGTGCAAACGAACTGCAAGCCGCGCGAGCCTGCCACGAGCGTCTGACGAAGCAGGGCGTCAATCTCTCCGCTTACAACAGCGCGGAGAGCGCGGCGGACATCGAAGATTTGCGGCGCGTGTTGAAACTGGACAAGCTCAATCTCTACGGCGTCTCCTACAGCGCGCGTCTGATGCTCAACGTCGTGCGCGATTACCCGCAGGGCATCCGCAGCGTCGTTTTAGAATCAACTCTGCCGCCGCAGGTGAACTATGACGAAGTCGGCGTTGACGCCATCGTGCACGCTTTGAATGTGCTCTTTGAAAATTGTAAGGCCGACGCGCGGTGCGCCGGGGCTTATCCGAAATTGGAAGAAGAGTTTTACGCGGCGGTGAGTCGTCTGAACGCGCAGCCGATTTCCGCGAGCGTTAAAGATGCAAAGACGGGCGAAACTGGCGACATCAAACTAAACGGCAACGACTTTGCGACGTGGTTGATCGACTACCTGCTTTCAAACGACGCGGAAGCCATCGCCGACGCGCCTCTGGTTATTCATCAAACGTTTCAGGGCAAGTACGATGCGTTCAAGCGTTATGCGAATGAAAAAACGAGTCCCGCTTCGTCATCTCTGGGGATGAGATATTCGGTCTGGTGCGGCGAAGAGGTGGCGTTTGAGAGCCGACGGAAAATCGCCGCGCAATCGTTTCGCTATTCGCGGCTCAGAGGTTATGAAGTGATGGCCTTGCCGGATATTTGCCGCGTGTGGAAAGTGCGTCCGGCACAGGCAATCGAAAACAGGCCGGTTAAAAGCGATATTCCGACGCTGATCCTCGCAGCCGAATACGATGCTTACACGCCGCCCGCGTGGGGCAAGTTGGCGGCGCAAACTTTGAAGCATAGTTTTCTTTTTGAAGTCCCGTGGGCGGGACACGGCCCCGGTTTTTCGAGTCCGTGCGCGCGGGAGATGGTGGCGGAGTTTTTCGGCAATCCGACGGTTGCGCCGAACTCGGATTGCCTCAAGCAAACGAAGCAAAAGTATCGCTTCGTGGTCAACGAGTAGAACTTCGCGTTCGTCTCCAAATTTTCGTAACAGCTAAAAGCCTCTCCAAGTTTGCGCTCACGTTCGGGGCGTCTGTAGAATCGGGCGCATGCTTGATGGCGAAACGAACAAACTTGAGACGCAAGTGAACGAGGCTCGCGCCGCGCTCGACGCGCACGTGCGCGAGATCATCGAATGGCATTTCAACCCCGACACCGGCTGCCCCTTCTGGCTCGACTACGCCTCGCGCCTCGACTGGGAACCGCGCCGGGAAATCCAGACTTACGAAGACCTCTCGCGCTTCGGCTTCTTTCAGGACGAAGCGTTGCGCGGCGGCCCCGTGCGTCGGTGGGTGCCGAAAGGTTATGCCGACCGCCCCGTCTACGTCTTTGAAACCGGCGGCTCGACGGGCGTGCCGAAGTCGCGCATCAACATCGAAGATTTTCGTCTCGACTACGAAGCCTTCAGCCACACGCTCCCCGTCGAAGCCTTCCCGAAAAACTCGGACTGGCTCGCCGTCGGCCCTTCCGGGCCGCGCCGCCTGCGCCTCGCCGTCGAACACCTCGCGCAGTATCGCGGCGGCATCTGCTTCATGGTTGACCTCGACCCGCGCTGGGTGATCAAACTGCTGAAGACAGGCCAGTCCAAACAGGCCGAAGCCTACAAGCAACACGTCGTCGAACAGGCGCTCACGCTGCTGCGCGCGCACGATAACATTCGTTGCCTCTTCACGACGCCGAAACTGCTCGAAGCCATCTGCGAAAAAGTCTCTCTGAAAAAACTCGGCATCACAGGAGTCTTCTGCGGCGGCACGGAGATGACCCCGCAGTTTCACCGCTTCGCCGTCGAAGAACTTCTGGACGGCGTCCACTTCGCGCCGACCTACGGCAACACTCTGATGGGATTGGCCGTCGGCAAGCCGCGCCTGCCCGAAGACAACTACGCGATTATCTACTACCCGCCCGCCCCGCGCGCCATGATCGAAGTGGTTGACCCGGAGCGTCCCGACAAGCTCGTCGGCTACGGCGAAACCGGGCGCGTGCGCCTGACGACTTTGACGCGCGAGTTCTTCATGCCACGCTTCCTCGAACGCGATCAGGCCGAACGCGAACCGCCCTATTTGCCCTACGCCTGGGACGGCGTGCGCAACGTCCGCCCCTTCGCCAAGTTGGAGACGAACGTGGTGGAAGGCGTCTATTGAATTTTAGATTGCGGATTGCGGATTGAAGAGCGAAGACGATTAACGGATGTCTTCTTGTTTCTAATCCGCAATCCGCAATCCGCAATCGAAAAATATGTTGCACATACCTCTACTACGCAAAGGCGAGCCGTATAAAAGTTTGGACGCGGTGCGCGTCGTGCATCACCGGACGCGTGAGCCGTTTGTCGAGATCAGTCAGGCGAACGCGGGACTCATCCGGCGCGACCTCGCGGATCAGGAGCGTGCGCGTGCGGCTCTGGCAAAGTTTAGCGTCGCCGAGTTGATCGAGATGTCGGTGCGTGCGGCGGAGATTTTTGCGCGCGACGAGTTGCCGGTGGGCGACGCGTGGCAGACGCCTGAGGCTTACGTCGAGCAGGTGTCGGCGACGACGGGGCTGCCGTTTGCGTTGGCGCGTCGCAACATGGAGAAGATTCGCGGCGCACTCTCGCAGGTGGAGAGCATGCTCAGAGGTTTGACGCGCAATCTCGATCTCGAAATTCTGGATCGCGGGCACGGCGAGATCGAAGGGCAGCCGGTGAGTTTCTTCCCGCGCACGCAAAGCTTGGGCGTGGTGTTGCCGAGCAATTCGCCGGGCGTGCATTCATTGTGGGTGCCGTCCGTTGCGCTCAAGATTCCGCTCGTTTTGAAGCCGGGCGGCGCGGAGCCTTGGACGCCGTATCGAATTATCGAAGCCTTCGCGAAGGCGGGCGTGCCACGCGAGGCGTTCGGGTTTTACCCGACCGGGCACGGCGGCGCGGGCGAAATTCTGAGGCACACAGGGCGCGGCATGGTCTTCGGCGACGTGGCTTCAACCTCGCAGTGGCAGGAGGATGGGCGCGTCGAGGTGCACGGGCCGGGCTACAGCAAAGTCGTCATCGGCGACGACATGGTTGACGATTGGGAAAAATATCTGGACGTGATCGCGGCTTCGATTGTGGATAACGGCGGGCGTTCGTGCGTCAACGCGTCGGGCGTGTGGGTGACGCGGCACGCGGACGAAATTGCGGAAGCTCTGGCCGAACGCCTCGCGCGCATCGAGCCGCGCGCGGCTGACGACGAGCGTGCGGAGATTGCGCCGTTTGCAGATGCGCGTGTGGCCGCGCGCATCTCGCAGATGATCGATCAGGGATTGCAGGAGCGCGGCGCGCGCGACGTGACGGCGGAGCGGCGCGGCGGCGAGCGACTCCGCGAGTCGGACGGTTGCGCCTATTTGTTGCCGACCGTCGTGCGCTGCGAGTCGGCGGAGCACGCGCTGGCAAACCGGGAGTTTTTGTTTCCGTTCGCGAGCGTGGTGGAAGTCAGGCCGGAGGAGTTGCCGGAAATTTTGGGCGCGAGCCTCGTCGTGACGGCGATCACGCAGGACGCGAAGCTCGTCGCGAAACTTTTATCTTCGCCGCACGTTGATCGTCTTAACCTCGGCGCGATCCCGACGAACCAGATCAGTTGGGATCAGCCGCACGAGGGAAATCTGTTCGAGCATCTCTACGCGCGCAGAGCTTTCCAGCAAGCGGCAGCCGCGACGCATCGATGAAGATTCTCTATCTCACCGCCGGGGCTGCCAACATGTATTGCGGCAGTTGCCTGCGCGACAATGCGCTCGCGACCGAACTGCTCAGAGAGGGGCACGACGTGATGCTCCTGCCCGTCTATACGCCGACCTTGACGGACGAGCGAAACGTGAGCCGCCCGGACAAAGTTCTCTTCGGCGGCATCAGCGTCTATCTACAGCAACACGCCTCCATCTTTCGCCGCACGCCCTGGCTCATAGATAAATTGTGGGATTCGACCGCCGCGCTCAAACTCGCCGCGCGCCGCTCGATTCCGGTCAACCCGAAACTTCTGGGCGAACTTACGGTCTCGATGCTGCGCGGCGAAACGGGACGCCAGCGCAAAGAGTTCGACAAGATGGCGCACTGGCTGCGCGAGCAGGAGACGCCCGACGTGGTGACGCTGCCCAACTCGCTCCTGCTCGGCCTCGCGCGAGTTATCAAACAAACTCTCCGACGCCCGGTCGTCTGCACGCTGCAAGGCGAAGATTTGTTTCTCGACGGACTCGACGAAAATTATCGCCGCGAGTCGCTTGAGTTAATCCGGCAGAGCGTCGCGCACGTGGATGCTTTCGTCGCGGTCAGCGAGTCTTACGCGGAGTTCATGTCCGGGCATCTGGGGATACCGGCGGGCAAGATGCGCGTCGTGCCGCTCGGCATCAATCTCGAAGATTACGAAGCGCCTGCCGGAAGAGCGGAAGCGCGTGCGGCGGGCGCGCACACGTTTACCGTCGGCTACTTCGCGCGCGTCGCGCCGGAGAAGGGCTTGCATATGTTGTGCGACGCGTACAGGCGGCTGCGTCTGCGCGCGGATGTCGCGCCGCAAAAGATGCGGCTTGAAGTGGCGGGCTATCTCGCGCCGGAGCATGAACATTACCTGCAAGGCATCGAGCGGCAGATGGCGGAGTGGGGACTCGGGGCGGAGTTTCATTATCGCGGCGCGCTCGGGCGCGAGGAGAAGCTCGCGTTTCTGCAAACGTTGGACGTGCTCTCCGTGCCCGCGACTTACGACGAACCGAAAGGCATCTCGCTGCTCGAAGCGATGGCCTGCGGCGTGCCCGTCGTGCAACCGCGACGCGGCGGCTTCACGGAGATGGTCGAGCGCACGGGCGGCGGCCTGCTCGTCGCACCGGACGACCCGGAAGCACTCGCCGCGGGAATTTACGAACTCTGGAAAACGCCCGCGCATGCCGTCGAACTCGGCGCACGCGGCGCGCGCGGCGTGCGCGCACATTACAGCGTCGCGCGCATGGCCGAACGCGCGCTCGAAGTCTATCAGGAGGTCAAGGGGTAAAGGGGAAGGGGAAACGCCAAGTGGCAGAAAGCAGTTTTCATTATCCCTTCCCCTTTACCCTTTCTCTACGCTTTCCCAACTTATGCTTGAAGTCAACGATCTCTCCAAAGCGTATGCGACGCCGCGCGGCGAGTTGCCGATCCTGTCGAACGTCTCCCTGAGCCTGCGGCGCGGCGATGCGATTGCGATCATGGGGCCTTCGGGGAGCGGCAAGAGTAGTCTGCTCTACGTCGTCGGCGCGCTTGAGCCGCCCACCTCCGGCACCGTCACGCTCGACGGCCAGAACCCTTTCACGTTGCCGGAACGCCAACTCGCCGCTTTCCGCAACCGGCAGATCGGCTTCATCTTTCAAGACCACTGTTTGCTGCCGCAACTGACCGTGCTGGAAAACGTGCTGACGCCAACGCTCGTCGCGGGCGAGACGAACGGCGACGTGTTGGAGCGCGCGCGCGGGTTGCTCGACGCGGTGGGACTCACGGCGCGCAGCGAGCATCGTCCGGCGGAACTTTCGGGCGGCGAGAAGCAGCGCGTCGCGCTCGCACGCGCGCTCATACGCCGCCCGCTCCTCCTGCTCTGCGACGAGCCGACCGGCAACCTCGATCACAACTCCGCCGCGAACGTCGCCGAACTCCTGCTCGAACTCCACGGGCAGCAGGAGACGATCCTCGTCGTCGTCACGCACAGCGCGGAACTGGCCGCGAAGTTTCCGGTGCAGTACGAACTGTTGGAACAAAATCTCGTCCGTCGTCAGTTGGGATAAAGACCGCGCCGAAGAAGTCAACAGAGCCAGTTTCACAATTTCCGAAGAAGAGTTGTTCTTGATGACCGTCGAAAACGTAGAGCATACGAAACAGGATTCCTCGAAGGACGCGGCGACTGAAACGGGCGTGTACGATCCGTTCGTCCGCGGGCGATTTCCTGTCGGCGTTCGCACCGTGGAGGCGTTCGATGCGGTGCGTGGCCGCCGGTTCGCTTGCGAGATTTGGTATCCGGCGTCGGCGCGACATGCGGGTCAGGACGTTGCGCCCGACACGCAAGACTTCTTCGCAGTGCCGGTAGGCGACGCGCCGCAGGGTCAAACCGCCGTCCGCGACGCCGCAGCGCAGCCGGGAATCTATCCCTTGATCTTCTACTCGCATCACAGCGGCGGCAACCGCCGTGCGGCCACGTTTCTGTGCACACACTTGAGCAGCCACGGCTACGTGGTCGCGGCCTTGGATCACTCGGAGGTCGTCGCGGCGGAACTGGCGCGCAAGAGCGACGAGACGGAAGAAGAAAAGTCGGCGCGTTGGGAGGCTTTGATCGCGAGCCGTGTGCCGGATGTAAGTTTTCTGCTTGAGCAGATGCTTGACGGCGGGGCGTGGGACTCGGAGGCCAAAGTTGATCCGGCGCAAGTCGGAATCGTGGGGCACAGCTTCGGCGGTTGGACTGCGCTCGCCGCGCCTGACAGCGAGAAGCGTATACGCGCCGTGGTCGCGCTCGCGCCGGGTGGAAGCTCGCAGCCGAGGCCGGGGATGCTTCCTGTGAAACTGGCATTCGCGTGGGCGCGCGACGTGCCGACGCTCTATCTGGTTGCGGAGAACGACGCTTCGCTGCCGCTCGCCGGGATGTATGAAATTTACGAGAGGACGCCAACCACAAAACGTTTGCTCGTCCTGCGCCGCGCAGACCACATGCACTTCATGGACAACGTGGAGCAGATGCACGAGGCCGTGCGGACGATGCCGTTCACAGGCGATCTGGCTTGGCTGCCGCGGGAGATGCGCCCCATCGCGGAACTCTGTTCGGGCGAACAGGCGCACCTGTTTGTGCGCGGGCTGACGCTCTGCCAGATGGACGCGATCTTGAAGCGACGAGAGACGGCGCAGCAGTTTTTAGACGGCGACCTCGAAGCCGAACTCGCCGCGCGCGGCGTCGAAGCGTTCGTGCATCAACCCGGATAGCTTGTCCATTGTCAACAGTCCGTTGTCAGTAGTCCGGTGTCCGTTGCATGTGTGTGCACGGGCGCGTGGCTAAAGATGAAGGTTCAAGTTAGCCGACACGAAAACAACTGACCACGGACAACTGACCACTGACTTTTTTTATGACGACGGCCACGCTCCTGAGACGCAACCTTGTTTACTACTGGCGCACGAACGCGGCGGTGGTGTGCGGCGTGGCGATTGCCGTGGCCGTGCTGGCGGGCGCGCTGCTGGTCGGCGATTCGGTGCGCGCGAGTCTGCGCGAACTCGTGTTGGGGCGTCTCGGTCGCACGGCTTACGTCGTCTCGGCGGCGAATTTCTTTCGCGAAGATTTGGTCGCGGAGTTAAGCGCGCACCCGCAGTTTGCCGCGGCGTCGTTTGCGGGCGCGTGCCCGCTGGTGGTGTTTGAGGGCGTCGTGATTGACGAGGCGAGCGGGCGGCGGGGTGGGGGCGTGCAGGTTTATGGCGTTGACGAACGCTTCTGGCAATTTCAGGGGATGGACGCCGCGCGGCGCGCTTTGGGCGAGCGCGAAGTTGCACTGAGCGTGGGGCTGGCGTCGGAGTTGGGCGCGCAGCCGGGCGGCGAAGTGTTGTTGCGCATCGAGAAGCCTTCGGCAATCCCTGTCGAATCGCTGCACGGGCGCAAGGAGGACGTGGGGCGCACGGTGCGCCTGACGATTCGCGAAGTGCTCGGCGCGGCAGACCTCGGCGAGTTCAGCCTGCGCCCGCAGCAGGGCGCGGTGCGCGCGGTCTTCGTCCCGCTCAAGCGTCTGCAAAAAGACGCGGAGCAGGCGGGACGCGTCAACACGATCCTGCTCTCGACGGACGCTAGCGCAGACGCGCGGAGCGCAGACGGCGCGACGCAAGCTGAAACCATCAAGAAGCTTTTGCGCGAGACGTTCCGGCTCGAAGACTTGGGCGTCAAGGTTCGCGCGCTCGACGCGCCGCACGCCTTGTCGGTCGAAACGGAAAGCGCGGTGGTGGGCGACGCGCTGCGCGTGCAGGCGGAGGCGGCGGCGAAAGAGGCCGGCTTCGGCACGTCCGCGGTCTATTCTTATCTCGCCAACGCGATTCGCGCGGGCGGCGGGCGCGAGATTCCTTATTCGCTCGTCACGGCGATTGACGAGGCGAGCTTCGCCGGGTTGCAGCGCGAGGCGAATCAACTTTCAGCGGTGCCCGTTGAAGCGTCCGCAGATCAAAGCGCGGCGATCTTGTTGAACGATTGGGCGGCGCGCGATCTCGGCGCGCGTGTGGGCGATGCAGTGTCGCTCGACTATTTCGTGTGGCGAGACGAAGGGCGTCTGGAGACGCGCACGGCGGAGTTTCGGCTGGCGGGCATCGTGCCGGTGCGGGGCTTGGCGGCGGACAGGGAGTTGACGCCGGAGTATCCGGGCATCAGCGGCACGGAGAGTTTGTCCGATTGGGACCCGCCGTTTCCGCTCGACCTCGCGCGCGTCCGCCCGCAGGACGAAGCCTACTGGAAAGAGTTTCGTACGACGCCGAAAGCCTTCATTCAACTCGCGCGCGGGCAGGAACTCTGGCAGACGCGCTACGGCAAGTTGACTTCGCTGCGCCTGCATCCCGCCTCCGACGCCTCGCTCGACGCGGCGCGTGCGAGTTTTGAACAAACTTTGCGCGCGCGCATTGATCCGCTGGCCGCAAACTTCGCACTCTACGCGGCGCGCGCCGAAGGTCTGCAAGCCTCGCGCGGGGCGACGGACTTCGGCGAATATTTTCTCTACTTCAGTTTCTTCCTCGTCGTCTCCGCGCTCCTGCTCACGGCGCTCTTCTTCAAACTCGGCATCGAGCAACGCCTCCGCGAGATCGGCCTGCTGCAAGCCGTCGGCTTTCCCGCGACCAAAATCCGCACGCTCTTTCTCGCGGAGGGCGCGCTGCTCGCCTTCGCGGGCAGCCTCCTCGGAATGGCGTGCGCGCTCTTGTACGGCGCGTTCGTGATGCACGGCCTGCGTACGTGGTGGGTGGATGCCGTCGGCACGCGCTCTCTGTCGCTGCACGTCTCGCCAGTGTCGCTCGCCACGGGCGTCGCGGGCGGCATCGTCGCCGCGCTCGTCTGCATCTGGTGGACGCTACGCGCGCTCGCGCCCGTCTCTGCGCGCGAACTGTTGACCGGAACGAGCGACTCTGCTGCTGCGACGACGCGGCGACGCGCGACGAAGGCGAGGAGCAGACTTCGCTTGAAGTTCGGGTCGCCCGCGCGACGCGGCGTGTCTGCGTCTCTCGTCGTCGCGGTTGCCTGCGCCGCGCTCGGCGTATTGTTGCTCGTCGCCGCCGCTTTGAAGTGGGTCGGCGACGTGGCGGGATTCTTCGGCGCGGGGACACTGTTTCTCGTCGCCTTGCTCTGCTTTCAATCGGCTTGGCTGCGTGCGAAGAGACGGACGACGATTCAGGGGCGCGGCTGGTGGCCGGTCGTGCGCCTCGGCTTTCGCAACGCGACGCACCGCCCCGCGCGTAGCGTGCTCTGCATCGCGCTCATTGCGTCCGCCACGTTCATCATCGTCGCCGTTGACGCCTTCCGCCGCGACCCCGCGCAGGCCGCTTCAACCGACAGGAAATCCGGCACGGGCGGCTACACGCTCGTCGCCGAGTCGCTCCTGCCCGTCGCGCACGATCCGAACGCGGCGGCGGGACGCGAAGCCCTGAACCTCAGCGCGCAGGAGGAGACAGAGACGCTCGCCAATGTCTCGTTCACGCGCTTTCGTCTCCGGCCGGGCGACGATGCGAGCTGTCTCAATCTCTACCAGCCGCGCGAACCGCGCATCCTCGCGCCCGCCGACAATTTCATCGACGACAACCGTTTCACGTTTGCCGCTTCGCTCGCCGCGACGGACGCAGAGAAAACTAACCCGTGGTTGCTGCTCGAACGCGACTTGCCGGACGGCGCGCTCCCCGTCATCGCCGACGCCAACTCTCTCGCCTACGTGCTGCATCGCAAACTCGGCGAAGAGCTAGTCTTGAGCGAAGGGACGGGGCAAGCGTTGCGCCTGCGCTTCGTCGCCGCGCTCTCGGATAGTCTGTTTCAGTCGGAGTTGCTGATGTCGGAGCGAAATTTCCTGCGCGCGTTTCCCCAGCAGGAGGGCTATCGCTTCTTCCTCCTCGACGCCGCGCCGGAGAAGACCGCAAGCGTCGCCGCGCTCGTCGAATCGCGCCTCTCGGATTTCGGCTTCGACGCGACGGGCGCGGGCGAACGTCTCGCCGCGTTTCATCGCGTGGAGAACACCTATCTCTCAACCTTCCAGACGCTCGGCGGACTCGGCACGCTCCTCGGCACGCTCGGACTGGCGACCGTCTTGTTGCGAAACGTGTTGGAGCGGAGAAGGGAACTCGCGTTGCTGCGCGCCGTCGGCTACAACGCGCGCCACTTCGCCCTGATGGTGGTTGCGGAAAACGCCCTGCTGCTCGTCTGCGGGTTGCTGACGGGCGTGATGTGCGCGCTCTTAGCCATCGCCCCGGCCTTCTACGCGCGCGGCGGCCATCTCCCCACCGCGTCGCTCGCGCTGCTGCTCTCGGCGGTCGTCCTGACGGGACTCGCCGCGTCGCTCGCAGCCACCGTGGCCGCGCTGCGCTCGCCCCTGCTCCCGGCCTTGCGCGCCGAATAAGCGACGGCGCAAGTGCCTTCTTAGTGTCTTGGTGTCTTAGTGGTAAATGCTTTTTAAGACTACTCACCACCGAGTCACCAAGCCACAAAGGGAAAACAGCGAAAAGTTAAACCCGTCACTTATAGTGCCGTTACTTCTTCGCGACGAGGATGAGGCCGAGCAGGCAGAAGAGCAGGCCGACGACGTTGCGCGGCGAGAGATGTTCTTTGTAGGCGATGAGGCCGATGGGAACGAGCATGAGCGTGACGGCGGTGCTGCACGCCACGGCCGCCGTGCTGATGTTCCAACCGGCGCGGTAGGCTAAGAGGAAGCCGAGTTCGATCACGACTGCGCCCGCGCCCATCGCGAAGACAGCCCAGTTCGACTCGCGCAAAGTCTCCATAAACGATTTTTCGTTCGGATAGACGAACGCCGAGAGCAGGCACAGGACGATGCCGACGAGATAAGCGATGGTGATGACGTAGAGCGGGTTCGCCGCCTTCGGCATGGACTTCTGCGACAGGTGGTACAGCACGTTGCCGCCGACGGCTAAAGCGAATGGCAGGTAGAAGTTTTTCATGTGTTAGTTAGAGTTGGCGACACGTCGCCGCGCGGCAAAATTTCCGATTCGTTTTTCGCCAGATGCGTTTATATTAAGAGCCTGTTTCAAAACTATGATCAACCACTCAACCTTTTGCGCCTTACGTTTCAACTTTGCGCCTTTGCGAGAAATACAGTTCACGCTGGAGGCGTAAAGTTAAAACGTAAGGCGCAAAGGAAGATGAGAAGTGGCTTTCAAACGTACTATAAATCCGTTTCAGTTGAGGAGGAAATTCATGCGCCGTCGAAATTCCCTGCACAGCTTCTTCTGCCTCGTCGCGTCGGTCGCGTTTCTCGCAAACGGAGCGCTCGCGGGCAACTGGCCGCAATGGCGCGGCCCGCAGTTGAACGGCACGAGCGACGAGCGCAACTTGCCGCTCAAGTGGAGCGCGACGGAAAACCTCAGTTGGAAACTGCCGCTTCCCGACCGCAGCGGTTCGACGCCGATTGTGTGGGGCGAACGCATCTTCCTGAACGTTGCCGAGGGCGATTCGCTGTTCCTCTGGTGCGTGGACAGGAACAAGGGCGCGCTCGCGTGGAAGAAACTGCTCGGCGGCGGCAATCACCGCGAGCGCAAGCAGAACATGTCTTCGCCCTCGCCCGTGACCGACGGCAAGAGCGTCTATGTGATGACCGGCACGGGCATCCTCAAGGGCTTCGATTTCGAGGGACGCGAACTCTGGGCGCGCGACATCCAGAAAGATTACGGCGCGTTCGGCTTGCAGTGGGGCTACGCCTCTTCGCCGCTCCTGCACGAAGATTCGCTCTACGTGCAAGTCCTCCACGGCATGAAGACGGACGAGCCTTCCTACGTCCTACGCATCAACCGTGCGACGGGCAAGACCGTCTGGAAAGTCGAACGCCCGACCGACGCGATCATGGAATCGCCCGACGCCTACACGACGCCCGCGCTCCTGCGCTACGCGGGGAAGACCGAGATCGTCATCACGGGCGGCGACGTGGTGACAGGGCACGATCCGGCCACGGGCAGAGAACTCTGGCGCGCGGGCG
>DASYMM010000059.1:0-17397 GCA_036009085.1 Pyrinomonadaceae bacterium
CTCCCGCGTATATTCTTCATCAATTCCTAAATGCCAAAGCATTTGGTTTTGCGACAAGGCTAAGCTATTCCGTATCAAGACGAGTTTCGCTCCTAATCGCTTCGGACTCTCCTGCCGCCCTTTTATGCCCATCAGGATATACCTCCGCGGTGGAGGTTCAGCCACGCAAAGGTACGCTCGACGACCCACCGCCGTGGCAACACGACGAAGCCGAACTGTGCTTCGCTGCGTAAGACCACTTGTAAGACGAAGCGAAAGCGCGCCGTGACCCATGCAGCGAGTGCCGGGCCGCGATAGCCGCCATCAACCCAGATGCGGCGTAGCTTTTTACTGCCTCCGCTGGTGCGTGCCAAGAGCCGCTGTGCGCCATCGCGTTCTTGGACTGAGGCGGCAGTCACCACGACGCCGAGTAATAAGCCGAGCGTGTCTACCAGCAGATGCCGTTTGCGCCCCTTGATGTTTTTCGCCGCATCGAAGCCGCGCACACCCGGCACATGGGTCGTCTTCACACTTTGGCTGTCAAGACATCCGGCGGTCGGATGCTTGTGACGACGAGCCGCGCGGCGTACTTGAGCGCGCAAACGGTCATGCAGGCGAAGCCATTCGTTGCTTTTGCGCCAGAGGCGAAAGTAGTAATAGACGCTCTGCCACTTGGGGAAATCTTTTGGCAACATGCGCCATTGAATGCCGCCAACCACCACATACAAAATGGCATTCACGACTTGGCGCATGTCCAACTCGCGCGGGCGGCGTTGTCGTTTAGCTTTGGGGAGCAAATCTTTGATATGCTCCCACTGGCTGTCAGTCAGATCACTAGGGTAGTTTTGGTTAGGCATAACTCAAACATACCTAACTGATCTGGCTGGCAGTCAATTTTCAAACAGCTTCTTAGCAGTTATTCGTTAATAAGAGCATTCCGCGCTTGGTGTCCTATTTGCTATGAGGAGCAGCGGTTAAACAGCAAAACATGCTATGACCCATTGCTGTGGGTATTAGAACTGATCAATGTATGTCCTAAACATGAGAAATTTCTAGTTACAGCTTGCCCGCATTGTGGAACTCACCTGCTACACCTCGGGGCGCGATCAAGGCCTGGGTATTGCTCCAAATGTTCAGGTTATCTAGGAGAGAAGATTAGACAAGGCAATGCAAACATATCGAGCAGCCGAAATCCTGAAATCGAGTGGGAACTTTGGAAATCCAAAGCCGTAGGAGAATTACTCACAACTTCATCACAGTGCCTCCAGCCTAAACGATCTAATATTGCTAAGTCCTTAGATGTTTGTGTCCAAACTTATGCTTGGGGAAGAATAAGCGAATTAAGTGATCAAGTTTCTATAACCTATCAAAACTTGCGGTCATGGATTAAGGGTGATTCTCTACCATCTTTAGGTACGATATTAGGAATGTGCTTCAAGCTTGGGATATCACCATTACGATTTTTAAGGGGTTCTTTAGAAGAGAAAGAAATATCTCCGAACGTAAGGTCAGGCGGGCAAATCAAAGACAAGTCGCCCAAATCCTCACCGCAATCTTCTTTTAAACTATCTGAAAGAGAAGTGGAGCGTGAGCTACATAAAGCCACAACGACTTTCCCGCCACCTTCTATTAAGGATTTAATGGAGAAGACTGGCTGGGGGAGGAAAAGGTTAAAAAAGCGGTTTCCAGAACTTTTTATTAAAATAACAACTATGCACAGCGCATTCTATTTTAAACGAATAGAGCTTTTAAGTTCAGAAAAGATATTACGTCTCGCCTTAACAGAAACCCCGCCTCCATCCCTAAATCAGTTAGCAAAACGAATTGGCTGTAAAAATGCCGGAACCCTACAGTATCACTTTCCCGACCTTACAAAAGCTATAGTCGAAAGATATAAAAAACATTGGTATAAGCAGGTAAATTGGAATGACATTAAGGAAGGGTTGCGGAAAGCATTGAAAGAAAATCCGCCACAATCTTTACAGAAAGTAGCCCGCCGTCTAAATCTATGTGAGCCGCCTTACGATAAGTTCAGTGATTTGTGCAAAGCTATATCAAAAAGATATGTTAACTATGTCAAAGATAAAGGCATTGAACGTAGAAATCTAAAGCGGCAAACTATACAAAAGGCCATAACAAAAATTAGTTTAAAGGGCTTACATCCTTCACGCCAGCGTGTGAGTCAACTACTTGGTATAAATATAAATCCAGTTGAATTTACTGAAGCAAATAGTGCATTAAAAAAGACTTAACATTATTTAGATTCTGATGATCAGTCTCCAAAATACCCACTCCGTCAGTACAAGTGCTAGAGTCATAAATCTTATCTAAAGACATTCGATAGACTAAAGCGTGAGTTGATATTAGGTAAGTAAAAAGAAAGGCGACAAGAAGTGAACTGGGTTATTACTGAGCATTCAATATCCGAACATGTTCCTGAATTTACTTTGAACTTGCCAAAGGATTATCAGATATTGTCCGTGCTAATAAAGGGAAATCCTACACCGAACAGTCCGATGGCAGGCGGGCCTTACTTGTATGTCAAATCTCCTGAAGGCGAAAAGGAGACTGAAGAAGTACATTTCAGGCAGGTTGAGAGCGGTCAGTCAGTTGAGGGGCCGTATCGACATGTCGGTTCTTATCAAGAGAGAGGCTATCACAAAGTTAAGCATCTATTCGCGGAAGTTAAATTAAGAACGGTGGAGTAATGGCGAAGATATATGGTGACAGATGGGAGATAATTAGATCGCTCGCCGAAGGTGGGCAGGCTCACACTTTTCTAGTAAGAGATTTAAAAGGAGATGGAGAAATACATTATGTTATTAAACGATTGAAGAATATCAATCGCCTTGAGCGATTCAAACGTGAAATTGAAGCGATCAGGAACCTGTCGCACGAAAATATAGTTAGACTAATTGACTTTGATCTAGAAGCTAAAGAGCCTTATTTGGTATCTGAATTTTGCTCGGGTGGAAGTCTATCGGATGCCCAATCCTTTTGGCAAAATTCTCCTTCTAAAGCCTTTGCCATATTTCATGAAGTCTGTGAGGGTGTGGCTTACGCTCACGATCATAATATTATCCATCGTGATATTAAGCCGGACAATATTTTTCTTCGGACGAATGATGGCCCCGCAGTAGTCGGAGATTTTGGGATATGTTATGTAGAAGATGATGGTTCGCGCTTAACAATCACAGAAGAAGCAGTCGGCCCCCGACAGTTCATTGCCCCTGAACTTGAAGATGGAAGATTGGATAAGATTTCTTCAAAGAGTGATACGTACTCGCTCGGAAAACTTCTTTACTGGTTGTTTTCCGGTGGGAAGATGTTCAGTAGGGAAAAGCATCGAATGTTGGAATGGGATTTAAAAGGTCGAAATGATGATTCTGCGTTAGAGTGGAACAATATCTATATGGAGCACGTCAATCGCCTATTAGATTTGATGATCGTAAATGAGCCGGAGAATCGAAGAAGCGTGCGTACCATTTTAAGGGTATCCAAAAAGATAGCTAAGCTGGTAGAAAAAGAATTCAGTCCGATTTCCAAGGATATCCCACATCCCTGTAAATACTGCGGGTATGGAATCTATAAGCTGCAAGTGAAGACAATAAGGAACGTTTCTAGCTTCGGTCTGAATCTAGTCGGTGATCCAGACTGGCGAATATTCACCTGCGATTTCTGCGGACACGTTCAAATGTTTCGCGTGGATTTAGCTAATAAAAGGGAATGGTGGGATTGATGCCCTTAATATAATGACTAATAAGACACCATAAGGTAAAGAATAAAAGGCTGTATCAGGGCTGACTTCAATAGCAAATCCATAACACCTCATTCCGACTATTAATGTTCATAGTTAACAAAGAATTCTATCTTATAAGTCTTATGCTAGGGATATATTCACTTATTACGGTTTGCGTTTGCATTGGCACTATGAGTAATGACACTCATAGGCCATGAAAGCTTACTCAACAGATTTACGAGAGAAGATCGCTCTCGCCTATGAAACAAACGATTACACCCTCGACGAGGTGGCCGACCTGTTCGGCGTCGGACGCCGTAGCGTCACGCGCTTCGTGCATAAGCATCGTGCTGGCTTCAGCCTCGCACCGCAGCCGCACGCCGGAGGTTATCCCGCACGACTCTCGGCAACGGCACTATCAGTGCTGAGCCAGAAAGTGGCCGAGACGCCGGACGCGACTTTGGCAGAGCTAGTCAGCTACTTGAAAGTCAAGGCGGACGCTCAAGTCCATCTCTCGACTGTCTGCCGTGCCCTGCAAAGATTAGGGCTGCCGCGAAAAAAAAGACGCTGGCCGCGACCGAAAGAGATGAGCAATCACGTCTCGCCTTGCGCGCGCGGCTGCAAACAGTTGATCGGCGCAAGCTCATCTTTACTGATGAAACAGGCTTTCATCTGGCTTTCACGCGTGCCTTTGGCCGTGCGCCACGAGGCGCGCGGGTCGTCGGCTCAGTGCCCTTCAACCGAGGGCGCAATCACTCTCTGATTGGCAGCCTCGGACTGCGCGGCATGGTCGCCTCTTTGTTGCTGCAAGGGAGCGTTGACCACGCCGCCTTTGACCTCTTTGTCAATGAACTGTTGCTGCCGCAACTGCGCCGGGGAGATGTGCTCTTGTTGGACAACCTACCGGCGCATAAAGCCAGTAACATCGAGCAGTCAGTCACTCAGGCGAAAGCTGAAGTGATCTGGTTGCCCGCTTACTCGCCAGACTTTTCACCCAATGAAAACTGCTGGCTCAAGATCAAAACTTTGGTGCGAGGACAGCAACCGCGCACCGTGCCGGACTTGAATCAGGCGGTTAGGACAGCCATTCAAGCTGTGACTAAAGAAGATATTGCTGCTTGGTTCACTCATTGTGGTTATTAGTGCCAATCCAAGCGCAAACCGTAATAAGTCATAATGAGATGTACCTACCGCAAATAGAATGGAAGCATAAGCTTTCCGATGTTAGTTGGAAGCATGAGGATTCCGAACCGGAAAACTCATGGTAACAATCACAGCGTCATTCATCACTCGTCACTCGTCGTTGCTTTATGATAGTATCCGCGCCGATGGAATTTACGGAAAAAGTTCGGATTATGGATGGGGCGCGCATCAATCGTGCGCTGGCGCGTCTGGCGTCGGAGATCGTGGAGGAGAATCAGGGTTCGAGCGATCTCTATCTGGTGGGCATCCAGCGGCGGGGCGTGCCGCTCGCGCATCGTCTGGCGGATAAGATCGCAGACCTCGAAGGCGACCGCCCGCCCGTCGGCGTCGTTGACATTACGCTCTATCGCGACGACCTCTCGACCGTCGGCACAAACCCCATCGTCAACCGGACGGACTTGCCCGGCGGCGTGGACGGGCGCAACATCATCCTCGTCGACGACGTGCTCTACACGGGACGCACCATCCGCGCCGCGCTCGACCAGTTGATAGATTTCGGGCGACCGCGCCGCGTGCAACTCGCAGTGCTCGTGGATCGCGGCAAGGAACACCGCGAGTTGCCGATTCAGGCAGACTTCGTAGGAAAGTTTGCGCCGACGAAAAGGAGCGAGATCATCAAGGTGATGCTCACGGAGTTTGACGGCGAAGAAGGCGTCGCCATCGTGGAGCGACCGGCGACGGAGAACGGATGAGGACGGGCGGCCAACTGAGGCCGCCTTTTTCGTATCAACGCGAAAGCGGCGGGTGAAGAATTGCGAAGGAAAGTCGGTCGAGAAGATCGTTTGAAACTTGAAAGGCGGGTCTGAAGATGGCTCTAGCCAGCAAACATTTGCTCGGAATCGGCGAACTCACGCCCGCAGAGATCGTGCACATCCTCGATACGGCGGAGACTTTTCAGGCTATCTCGAAACGCGAGATCAAGAAAGTGCCGACACTTCGCGGCCGCACCGTCATCAATCTCTTCTTCGAGCCTTCCACGCGCACGCGCACCTCTTTTGAACTCGCCGGAAAGCGTCTCTCCGCCGACACCATCAACATCAGCGCGTCAACTTCGAGCGTGACGAAAGGCGAGACTCTCTTAGACACCGCGCGCAACCTCGAAGCGATGTCGCCCGACTTCATCGTCATACGCCATCCTTCGGCGGGCGCGCCGCACGCGCTCGCGCGCATCTGTCGCGCTGCCGTCATCAACGCGGGCGACGGCGCGCACGAACACCCCACGCAAGCACTGCTCGACGCGCTCACCATTCGCCAGCACAAAGGCCGCATCGAACGTTTACGCGTCGCCATCATCGGCGACATACTCCATTCGCGCGTCGCGCGCTCGAACATGCACCTCTTAACCAAACTCGGCGCGGAAGTGCGACTCGCGGGGCCGGGCACGCTCGTCCCGCCGGAGTTCAAAGAGTTGGTTTCGCAGGGCGAGTTGCGCGTGGCCGACCGCATCGAAGAGGCGATTGAGGGCGCAGACGTGGTGATCGTCTTGCGCATCCAGCGCGAGCGGCAGGGCGCGGCGTTCTTCCCCAGTCTACGTGAATACGCGGTGCACTACGGCCTCAATCTCAAGCGTCTAGGCGGCGCGCAACCGGATGCCATCGTCATGCACCCCGGCCCGATGAATCGCGGCGTAGAGATCGCATCCGACGTGGCTGACGGCACGCGCTCGCTCATTCTCGATCAAGTCTCAAACGGCCTCGCCGTACGCATGGCCGTGCTCTACCTGCTCGCGGGCGGCTCCGTCATCAACCAGAACATGCTCGCGCAGACCAGACCCGAACCCGCGACGGCGACCGACGCGAACGCCCCGACGAACGCCACTAAATCGAGCGCGGCGGAACAACTCGCACCAGTCGCCGCCGGGCAGACAAACTCGAAAGAAAAGCGACGAGTCAAATCAGCAGATAACAACTGACCACTGACCACGGAACCACGGACGACGGACAAACTGACAGCCTCCCATGAAACTGCTCATTGCCAACGGCTATCTCATAGACCCCACGCAAGGGTTAAACGGCGGGAAAAATTTATTGATCGAAGACGGGCGCGTCGCCGCGCTCTTAGCGCACAACGAAGGCGTGCCCGAAGGCGCGGAAGTGTTCGACGCGAAGGGGCTTGTCGTCGCGCCCGGTTTCATCGATCTGCACGCGCACCTGCGCGAGCCGGGGCAGGAGTACAAAGAGACGATTGAGACGGGCGCACAGGCGGCCATCGCGGGCGGTTGGACGAGCGTGTGCGCGATGCCGAACACCGATCCGGTTAACGACAACCCGGCGGTCACGCGTTTCATCATCGAGCAGGCGGAGCGCGCCGGTTTAGCGAACGTCTTTCCCATCGGCGCGCTCACGAAAAATTCGGAGGGCGCGGAACTCGCGGAGATGGGCGAGATGCGGCGCGCAGGGATCGTCGCCGTCTCGGACGATGGGCGGTCTGTGCCGTCGGCCGGCATCATGCGTCGTGCGATGGAGTACGCGCGCGGGTTCGACCTGCCCGTGGTTGACCATTGCGAGGATCGCAGCCTGACGGCGGGCGGCGTAATGCACGAGGGCAACTGGTCTCTGCGTCTAGGCTTGCGCGGCCAGCCTGCGCTCGCCGAAGAGATGGACGCTTTGCGCGACATCGCGCTCGCCGAGTTGACCGGAGCGCGCGTCCACCTCGCGCATATCTCCACGCGCGGCGCGCTCGAAGCCGTCAGGCGCGCGAAGGAGCGCGGCCTCGCCGTGACGTGCGAAGTGACGCCGCATCACTGGTCGCTCGCGGACGAAGCCGTGCGCGACTACGACACGAACACGAAGATGTGCCCGCCCCTGCGCAGCCAAGATCACGTTGAAGCGATCATCGAAGCCTTGCGCGACGGGACGGTTGACGCCATCGCCACAGACCACGCGCCGCACCATGCCGACGAAAAAGCTCTGGAATACGATCAAGCGCCGTTCGGCATCACCGGGCTTGAGACGGCCATCGGCCTCGCCTTTGAGCGGCTCGTGCATGGCGGCGTCGTCAGCCTCGCGCGCCTCGTCGAACTCTGCTCGGTCAACCCCGCGAAGATTTTTAAACTCGCGGAGCGCGGCACGCTACGAGTCGGCGCGCACGCAGACGTGACCATCCTCGATCCCGAACACGTCTGGACTTTCAAAGCCTCCGACTCAAAATCGAAAAGCCGCAACACGCCCTTCGACAACTGGACGATGCGCGGCGCGGCGGTCGCCACAATCGTCAGCGGGCGCATCCTTTACGTGCGCGCTGAACGGGGCGCAACGGTCGGCAGCCACACCGGAGATTAAGATGAGTGATCACCTTCCTACGCGTTCCGTTGACGACAACTCTCGCCCCGCCCCGCGCCCGCGCGCCTTCCAGACGATTCTCTATGGCGGCTTGATCGTCGGCGTGCTGGACGCCTTAGACGCGATGATCTTCAACGGGCTGTACGGCGGCGTCAGCCCGGCGCGCGTGTGGCGGTTCGTCGCGAGCGGCGTGCTCGGTCGCGCCTCTTTCGACGGCGGCATGAAGACCGCCGCGCTCGGCCTGCTGATTCATTTCCTCGTCGCGTTCATCCTCGCGGCGATCTACTACGTGGCGAGTCTCTATTTGCCTGTGCTCGTCCGGCGGGCGGTCTTGTGGGGGCTGCTCTACGGGGTGGCGGTCTATTTCGTGATGAGATATGTCGTGACGCCGCTCTCGGCTGCCCCGCCGCTCACGTTCTCGGTCGCGTCATTTCTCAACGGCATCATCGGCCACGCCCTCCTCGTCGGATTGCCGATTGCGCTCGTCGCGCGGCGTTCGCGCCAATAATCAACGGGCGCGCCTATCGCCAGAACGAAACGCCGATTTACTTTGTCCATTGATTCGGGACAGGTTCGGACATATACTCCCTGGGCTTCAAACGCATAGGCGCTGTCTCTACATTCGATTTTCAGCGGAAGCTGTTCAAAGTTCCGTCTTTCCACGCTCTATCACCTTTCCCTTCAGGAGAAAAGATAATGTTTAAAAGATTAACTTTGGCCGTCGCTTTACTCGCAGCGGGAAGTTTGCTGATGGCTTGCTCCGGTTCTTCAAACAACACGAGCGGCGGCTCGCTTAAAGACCCGAAAAGTTCGCTGGCCTACCAGTTCGAGCTGGTTAAAGCGGGCGATGTGGACAAACTCAAAGCTTGTTTGACTCCGCGCGTGCGCGATGGCGTGACGAAAGAGGTGATGGATAAAGCAAAAGTTGAGGCGGCCAAGTACACACTTGATGATCTTTACGCTTCTGCCGAAATGGGCGAAGCCGATGGCAAGAAAACAGCCAAAGTCAAAATGAAAAATGGACGCACGCTGACCACTTTAATCGAGACTGACGGGCAATGGCTGGCAGACACGATTTGGTTTAAGTAGATCGGGTGGAAAATAAAAAGAGAGACCCGCGTGCGCTCTCCCCTTCGCTCGCGGGTCTCTCTTGTGCGGTCGCTCGCTTACGTCATAACCGGGGCGACCGAACTCGTTGAAAAATTTTCAAATTCGCGGGGAGCGATTCAAACTGCTGCTTCGAGTTTTAGTCGGAAGCCCGCCCGCGCTCTCCCCTTCGCAAGCGGGCTTCCTCCGCACCGACAACCCTTGTGGGGGTGCCGATTCCGTCAAACCTTAGCGCGTCCGGTATTCCGGCAAACGCACGCTGCGGTTCAAACTCACACCAAACTCCGTGCCCGACTTGACGACGGCTTGTTGCTCCTTCTCATAGAGCCTGCCGCCCGTGCCGAGCGCGCCGCCGATAATCGCGCCGATGCCTGCGCCCTTGCCGCCGCCCGCAATCGCGCCGATGATTGCGCCCGTCGCCGCACCGCCGCCGATGAACACTATGTCGCGCTTCTGGTTCGACCTGCCCTCGACGGTGCTCTCGTTGTCGGCGTTCACGTCGTCGGCCTGCAAACTCGACAGCGAACCGCTGATCGTGTTTTTGACGCCGTTCGGCAACTCCACCGAGTAGAAATTCACGGAGATCGTGCCGGGCGTACGTCGCTGCGCGCGCTTCACCGTCGAGACGCGACCCCAAACTTTGCTGCCCGACGGGATCACTTCCACGCCGTCTGCGTAAACCGGCTCAACCGAGGTCGTCGAAAAACGATCTCCGACGCGCGCCGTTCTGGAATTGAGTTCGCTGTCCATACGCACGCGGATCGTCTGGTCTGCGCCGAGTGTGTAATACCTGATCGGGGGCGTGACCGTGCGTGTCGCAGCCGGACGCCGGGCGCGCGGACGCCGACGCGTCTGCGCCGAAGCCGGAACGACCGTCGCGGCAAAGATAGCGAATAGTGCGATTAAACTCAGGGCGCGTTGCGCCAATTTTTTATTTGTGTTCATCATCAGTCTCTCCGAGAAAAGGCCGTCCGCGTGTGCCGCAAAAAATTACTTTCGCACGGGCGATTCGGCCAACGTGAATAACTTTAGCAATGAGCGTGCCACTGCTTCCCCGATCCGCCTCGCGTGAAAAAACGACGAAAATAGCCGTGTTTTCGCGTTGCGGACAAACTCCCGCCGCCGCCTGCGAGGGCTGCTTCAACGAAGTGCGCGCGGTCGGGTGCATTTTGCACCATATCGTATGAGGCGGATTTTAACACGAGTCAAGCCACGGTTTTTATGATATACAAGGCAGCACTCAAATTAAGTTTTCGACGCGCACTAATCAAAACTAACGACTGACAGAGGAGAAATTTTTATGAGCACGACAGAGACGGCGCAGGCAGCCTCGCTTCCGCGCATCAACGAGCCAGCCCCCGACTTTGAAGCCAAGTCAACGCAAGGCATGTTGAAATTCTCAGACTTCAAAGGCGGTTGGGTGGTGCTGTTTTCGCATCCGGCGGATTTCACGCCGGTCTGTTCCACGGAGTTCATCGAATTCGCGCGCCGCGCCGAGGAATTTAAGAAGCGCGGCGTGCAACTCGTCGGCCTCTCGGTGGATTCCGTCCCCGCGCACATCGCCTGGATCAGAAACATCGAGTCGCACTTCGACGTGAAGATAGACTTTCCGGTCATCGCCGACCTCGACACGAAGGTCGCGCAGAAGTACGGGTTGATTCACCCGGCGGCCTCGGACACGGCCACCGTGCGCGCCGTCTTCATCATTGACGACAAGGGCATCATCCGCGCGCTCATCTATTACCCGATGTCTCTGGGGCGCAACATCGACGAAATCCTGCGCGCCGTTGACGGACTCCAAACCGCAGACGCCAACGCCTGCGCCACGCCCGCCAACTGGAAACCGGGCGAACAGGTGATCGTCCCGCCGCCGCAAACCATCGCCGACGCAGAGAAGCGTCTCGTCTCCGATTACGACGTGACGGATTGGTACTTCGCCAAGCGCACGCTGGAGAAGAAGGAGTAGGCAGACTAAAATTTCAGATTCCAATTGTGAGCGAGGAGGACTAAACAAAGAATGGAAGAGATCACTGCGACGGAACTCAAAGCGCGCCTGGACAGGGGCGACGACCTACAGATCATTGACGTGCGGGAGCCGAACGAATATGAGGCGGCGCGGCTCGAAGGGTCGAAACTGATCCCGCTCGGACAGGTCTTGAATCGTAAAGACGAGATAGACGAGAGCCGCGAGACGGTTGTGCATTGCAAGGGCGGTGGGCGCAGCGCGAAGGCCATCGAAGCGTTGCAGCGCGCGGGCTTCACCGGGCGTCTCTTGAATCTCAAAGGCGGCATTACGGCTTGGTCGAACGACGTTGACCCGAGCGTGCCGAAATATTAGAGCAAGTTGCGATTGATGAGTGTGCTCTAAAAGAAAGACTCACCATAGGGACACAGAGAGCACAGAGGGGGCACAGAGATCAATCAAGTCTCTGTGCCCCCTCTGTGTCCTCTGTGTCTCTGTGGTGAAGGTTTTTAAGTCTCCCTCAAACTGCAACCTGATTTACGCGGATTGGCCTTGCGCTTGATCCTTGTTGAGACGCGCGGAGAGCAATTGCTTGCCGCGTTCGGCGCGCTTCGTGTTCTCGTCGCGCACGTCGCGGAAGTACTGCGCGAGTTCCGTGTCGCCGCTTCTTTCGGCGTCGTTGATGTACATCTCATAGGTCTCCGCGCCTTGCAGCGCGTGATAGATGATGCTCAGCAAGTTGTATGTCGTGTCTTGCGTGCCAGTGTTAGCTTTGGTCGTCATCGTAGTAATCTCCCCGGTTTTGAAAGTTTAGTCCGTCTATGATTGGGGGCGTTTGGGAACGTGCGTGGATTGTAGGGAGGCTGTGCGCCAAAGGTCAAGTTGGCGGCTTTAGATTGACTCGTGCAGGAGCGGATCGGGCGCGTGGACGGGCGCGGGCGTAGTGCCGGGCGTCGAGCGCGCGGGCTTTGCGGGACGCGGCAGGAAAGGCCGCTCGCAATAACGAAAGAAGAGATAAGCGCAGGCGACGCTCAGGGGAGTCATCACCAAGAGCGCGACGAAGATGCTCGGCATACGCAGAATCCAGAAACGCCACATCTCCATCAGCACGAGTTGATGTATGAGATAGAGCGAATAGGAGAACAACCCGACCGTCGCGCTCCAACGGATGAGACGCGGCACGTCGAGCCACTCACGCCAGTTGCGCTCGGCGGCGACGGCGCGGTTGACCAGAACGAAGAAGCCGACGCCCCATAACGGGTGCAGCAACAGCCACGCGTTCGCGTGCCAAAACGAATGCCGGACGATGTGCGGCAGGATGAGCGAGAGTCCGACGGCGGAGACGAGCGACGCCGCCGCGACGCGCAAGTCGCGACACCAGCGCGGCAACGCGACGAGTCCGCACATCGCCTCGACGCTCAACGCGCCGAGTGCCCAGGTGAACCAGTGCGACGCGGCGGACTCGGGCACGGGAATCTCCAAACCCGCCGCGCGTTGCAACACGGCGCAGACGACGACCCACCCGACGCGCGCCGCCGCGCATGTGATGAGCGTCCACCTCCAACCCCAACGCCGCCGCAGGTAGAGCAACAAAAAATAGGCGAGATAAAGTTGCTCCTCGATGGCGAGCGTCCAGAAGACGCCGTTGATGCTGTAGACCGTGTGCGTGTCGAGGTTGTGCAGCATCAACAGGTGCAGCGTCATGTCCCAGAGAAAGAAACTGTTGAGCTGGACGCCGCTGTTCAAAGCAGACCAGAGCAGGTAGAGCGCGAGCGCGATGAGGTAAGGCGGGTAGAGCCTGTGAATCCTGCGCTTCCAGAAAGGCACGAACGCGACCTTCGGCGCAACGCCGGTTGTCATGTCGGCGACGCGCGCTCTTGCCCAGTGGAGGTGTATGCAGAAACCCGAGATGACGAAGAAGAGGAAGACGCCCGCGTAGCCGTATCCGCTCAGGGCGCGGACGGGCGCGGCGAACCAATGGACAAACGCGCTCGTCTCATCGCGCGGCGCTTGCCCGACGGCGTGATACAACACGACGGCGAGCGCAGCCAAGCCGCGCAGAGCGTCAATGCTGCGTAGTCTTCTCCCCGCAAAAGTCTTCGTGCTCGTGGTGTCGGTGTTTGAAGAGGCCAAATTGTTCCGGCGTTGCTTCGGAAATGAGTCGGTTCGTCCGGCGCGTCTCGATAAGTTAAAACATGCAGTCCCCGGCTCGTTGCAAAGAATATACACGCGGCGAAACCGTGCGTCTATCAAGCGGCTTGGAAGGCTGTGCGGAAATATTCGTCGTGTAGATTTTTTTCGTCGAAAAGCGTTCGGGTCGTTTCCGTTAGGTGTAAACTGGGCGATATTGCATAAGACTTAAGTTTTCTCTGTCTTCCCTTGGTGTCTTTGTGTCTTGGTGTTGAGAGTTGGTTAAGCAGGCATTCACGACCAAGACACCAAGACACGAAGGGAAGACAGCGCGTTGAATATAATTGCAATCGGGGCACGATGGGGGCGAAACATATGGGGTTGGAACTTTATTATGAGAAGCGCGATTTTCGGCGCACGCCGGAGCCGAAGGGGAAAGTGGCGCGGACGAACCGCCGTCGCTTCGTCGTGCAGGAGCATCACGCGGAGAAGTTGCATTTCGATTTTCGATTGGAGATGGACGGCGTGCTCAAGTCTTGGTCAATCCCGCGCGGCCCTTCGCTCGATCCTGCGGAGAAGCGTCTGGCCGTGCCGACCGAAGATCACCCGGTCGAATATCTGAAATTCGAGGGGCTTATCCCGGAGGGCAACTACGGCGCGGGCGAACACATGAAATGGGACGGCGGCACCTACGAACTCGTCGGCGACGCGGATGCGCTCGCACAGTATGAAGCCGGACGTTTGAAGTTTCAGTTGCACGGCGAAAAGCTGCGGGGCGAATTCAGCCTCGTGCGGATGGGACACTGGAGAGGGCAATGGCTGCTCATCAAGAGCACAGACGAATTCGCCGAAGCGGGCTGGCAGTTGCAACTGCGTAAGCCGGATGACGAGCGCGGCGCGGCATGGCTGCGCGAACGGGAAGGGCAGAAACAAAAGCAACAGAAGCGCGCCTCTGCCGAAGTCGAACACAAAGCCGTCAAGCGCGCGCAGCCGTCGAAAGATGTGGAGACGATAAGCGCGCCAAAACTTTTCGCGCGCAGGAAACTGAGCGGCAACGTCAACGTGAAGATCGGCAAGGCGGTCGTCGCGCTGACGAATCTCGATAAAGTCTATTGGCCGGAAGACAATTACACGAAGGGCGACCTCGTCAAATACTACTACGAGATCGCGCCCTATCTCTCGCCCTACCTCAAAGGCCGCCCGCTCATTATGAAGCGTTATCCGGCGGGGATCGGCGGCGGCTCTTTTCATCAACATGACGTGAACGAAGCGCCGGAGTTTATCGCGACGGCGGAGATCGATGTCGAGGAAGGGCACGCGGTTGATTACATCGTCGGCGGCGACCGCGCGACGCTCGTGTACATGGCGAACCTCGCCGCGATTGAGCGTCACCCGTGGCATTCGCGCATCGAGCAACTGGATCGCCCCGACTGGGTCGTCTTCGATCTCGATCCTGAGAATGTTGACTTCGAGGTCGTCTGCGAGATGGCCGTGAGCACGAGAGACGTGCTGGAAAAACTGGGGCTTGAGTCGTATGTGAAGACTTCCGGCTCGCGCGGGCTGCACGTCTATGTTCCCGTCAAGGCCGTGCACGATTACGACGCGGCGGCGCGCTTTGCCGAACTCGTAGCGCGACTCGTCGTGCGCGAAAATCCAGAGGTCGCCACCATCGAACGCTCTCTGAAGAAGCGGCAGCACGCGCGCATCTACATTGACCACATGCAGAACGCGCGCGGCAAGTCCGTCGTCGCGCCCTACTCGGTGCGCCCGCGCCCCGGCGCGCCCGTCTCCGCGCCGCTCAGTTGGGACGAAGTTAAACGACGTAAGGTTCGCCCGCAGGATTTCAACATCAAGAACATCCCGGCGCGTATCGCACGCGCGGGCGACCTGTTCAAGCCCGTGCTCAACGGCAAGCAGACGCTAGACGAGGCGTTGCTCGAACTCGAAAGCATTTTCAGCAAGCGAGGGCGGAAGTCCACGCGCGCCGGGGCGTGAAATTGCAATTGTATCGAACTCGCTGTTTCCCCTTTGTGTCTTCGTATCTTGGTGGTAAGTGAAAAGCAAAAGCATTCGCCACCAAGATACCCGGACACAAAGGAGACACGGAGAAAATGAGGGCGCATAAAAGATGACGAAAGCCAGCGTTGATGAGGACGAACCAACCGGCGACGAGCAGGCGTCGGGCGCGGCAAAAAAGAAGGCCGCTAAAAAGAAGGCTGCGGGCAAGAGAAGCGCGAGCAGTAAAAGCGCATCCGGTAAAAGTGCACTTAGTAAAACTTCCGCCGAGACGCGAGCCGTCGGTCGCAAAAAGGTGATTCTGGACGACGGCGTTGACCGCGAGACGATCCGGCAGCGTCCGTCCGAGTTGCCGCTGATGGAGCATCATTGGGGCAAGTTGCTCTTTATGCACTGGCCGATTGACGCCGAACGCCTGCGCTCGCTCGTCCCGCCGCAACTCACGATTGACACTTTCGACGGCGAAGCGTGGCTCGGCGTCACGCCTTTTACGATGTGGGACGTGCGACTCAGTTTCACGCCGCCCGTCCCGTACCTCAGCGACTTCCACGAGTTGAACGTGCGCACTTACGTCCTCTATCGCGGCGTGCCCGGCGTCTGGTTCTTTTCGCTCAACACCAACAGCGCGATGACCGTCTTCGGCGCGCGCACCTTCTACTTCCTGCCCTACTTCAACGCGCGCATCGGGCTACAACAGCAGGGCGATACGATTCATTACGACCTTGAACGCACGGACGCCGCGCGCCCCGCCGGGTTCAAAGCCTCCTGGGAGATCGGACGCGAGTTGCCGGAGTCCGAACCGGGCACGCTCGAATTTTTCCTCACAGAGCGTTACTGCCTCTACTCCGCCTCCGGCGAGAGCATCTACCGCGCGCGCATACATCACGCGCCGTGGCCGCTCAGACAAGCGACGCTCCTCTCGCACTCGTCCGACATCGTCGAATCCGATTACCTGCCGAAGCCGAAAGGCAAGCCGCTCGTCCACTACGCCGAAGCCCTCGCCGTTGACGTGTGGCCGCCGGAAAAAGCTTGAAGCGAAACTCCAAACACTTCGGGCGGCGCGTTGGAGAGTAAATTCTCCCATGCGCCGCCCGAAGTGTTCCGTGCAGAGCCGCTGACTTTAACAACAACTCGATCTAACCCTCTAACTTTGCCCGTTGCGGCCTTCGATGTAGCGTTCGACCACCGCTTCTAGCCGATCAAGCCTCGCATCCGTGCGGTTAATATTCGCTCGAAGCGACGTGTTGATTTCGCCTTGCGCTTCGATATGCCGCGTCACAATCTGAATGAACGAGGTTTGCGTTTCCAAGTGAAGTTGCATCAACCTATTCGTCTCGACAACCTGCTCGGTCAGTTGATTAACCGTACCACTCAACTGATTAACTGTACCGGCCAACTCGCCAACCTGCTCTGTCAACGCGCCGAGCCGCGCCTCATGGTTAGCCCGTCCCTGTAAGAGAAAATCAATCGCGCGTTCCATTTCATCGCCGGTCATAACTCCTCACTTTCTTTCGTCTTTACATAAGTGATGAGCCGTTGTATCTGATGCCGAGGGAGGGACTCGAACCCTCACGACCTTACGGTCAACGGATTTTCTTACCACTACGGCTTTCGCCGCCTGTTAAACTTCAACCGTTTGTGGTCTGGACTATACCTTCACCTTTTGTTACATCAATGCGTAACAAGTCAGGTGGGAGCCGTGATCAAACTGAAGGTCAACCTTATACATCATTGATTCAATGATGTAAGGCCGAATCAGGTCGAAGAATTTCTGCGCTTCTTGAGTTCCCATCCTTAATCTAAAACGTCCTTTAGATTTGTTGAGTCCCCAATTAACACCCCACATATCTTTGAAGTAACCGATAATAACTTCGTTTTCTTCTTTAGATAGATAAGTGTTGAGCGTAACTTCAACGGCGTGAATGCGTCCGTTTCTTCTTTTGAAAGATTTAGACCCATCATCCATGAACCATATCGCC
>DASYMM010000060.1:0-5340 GCA_036009085.1 Pyrinomonadaceae bacterium
CGGGCATCCTGATCTGCGACTACTGGGTGCTGCGCCGCCAGCGGCTCGACTTGCACGATCTGTTTCAACTCAAAGGCCGCTACACTTACACCGGCGGCTTCAACCTGCGCGCGCTCGTCGTGCTCGTCGTGGCAATCGCGCCCGTCGTCCCCGGCTTCCTGCACGCGGCCTCGACGCCCGGCGGGCAGATCGCCGAGCCGAACTTTTTCGACACGCTCTACACCTACGCATGGTTCGTCACCTTTGCGTTAGGCTTCGTGCTTTACTATTTGTCAATGCTGGGAAACTTTAGAAAGGAAGAACGATGAACGCGGAACGATGAACGATGAAGTAAAGACAGTTGCTTGTACTTCATCGCTCATCGTTCCGCGTTCATCGTTAGAGACATATGCCTCGAACTGTTAAATGCGGACTCATACAGGCGACGAACGCCGCGCCGACCGACGCGCCCATCGAAGAGATCAAGCGCGCCAACATCGAGAAGCACGTGCGGCTCATCGAAGATGCGGCTAGGCAAGGCGTGCAGATTCTCTGCATGCAGGAAGTTTTCACCACGCCCTATTTCTGCGCCGAGCAGCAGACGCGATGGTATGAAGCGGTCGAGAAAATTCCCGATGGCCCGACGGTCAAACTCATGCAGGAAGTCGCGAAACAACACGGCATGGTCATCGTCGTGCCGATCTACGAGGAAGAGATCGCGGGTATCTATTACAACACCGCCGCCGTCATTGATGCCGACGGAAAGTATCTCGGCAAGTATCGCAAGAACCACATCCCGCATGTCAATCCCGGCTTCTGGGAGAAGTTCTATTTCAAACCGGGCAACCTCGGCTACCCGGCTTTCGACACGGCCTACGCGCGCATCGGCGTCTATATCTGTTACGACCGCCACTTCCCCGAAGGCGCGCGCATCCTCGGTTTGAACGGCGCGGAGATCGTCTTCAACCCCTCGGCCACGGTCGCCGGACTCTCCGAGTATCTCTGGCGACTAGAACAGCCCGCGCACGCCGTCGCCAACGGCTACTTCATCGGCGCGATCAACCGCGTCGGCCACGAACAGCCGTGGGACATCGGCGAGTTCTACGGTCAGAGTTACTTCTGCGACCCGCGCGGCAAGTTTCTCGCCGAAGCCCCGCGCGATGAGGACGCGCTCGTCGTCGCCGAACTCGACCTCGACGTGATCCGCGAAGTCCGCAACACGTGGCAATTCTTCCGCGACCGCAGGCCGGACACCTACGATCAGATCGTCGCGGACTGAATCTGACGAGCAACAAGGAAGAAGTTGGATTCTGGATACTAAATGTTGGTTAAGGCGATAACCGATCTCTTTCTTAACTAACATCCGGCATCTAACATCCGGGCTCAATCGCAGTGGAGGTTTTAATGAGAGAGAGGCAGCGAATCTCCACCGGGATGAAGTGGGAAGCTATCGTTGGCTATTCGCGCGCCGTGCGCGTCGGCGATAGAATTTATGTGACGGGCACGACCGCGACGGATGAAGCGGGGAACGTCGTCGGCGTGGGCGACGCTTACGCGCAGACCGTGCAGACGATCCGCAACATCGAGCGCGCGCTTCAAAGGCTCGGCACGGGATTGGAACATGTGGTGCGCACGCGCATGTTCGTCACGGACATTTCGCGCTGGGAGGAATACGGGCGCGCGCATGGCGAATTCTTCCGAGACATCATGCCCGCCACCACGATGGTCGAAGTTTCGCGTCTGATTGACGCGCAGATGCTCATCGAGATCGAAGCCGACGCAGAGTTGTAAACAAATCCTATCGCACAAATAGTGCTCGTCACAATTAACACTTGAAATCTTATGTCAACGACTCACGAGTCACCGCTCAACATCGCGCAGATCGAACGCAACTTCCGCGAGATCGCGCCACCTCTGACCGAGGCCGAGGCGATCATGGAATCGCATCGCTGCGTCTATTGCTACGATGCGCCCTGCACGCGCGCCTGCCCGACGCACATAGACGTTCCGGCTTTCATCAAAAAGATCGCGAGCGGCAACCTGACAGGTTCGGCGCGAGTCATCTTCGACGCCAACCCGATTGGCGCGTCGTGTGCGCGCGTGTGCCCGGTTGAAGTGCTCTGCGAGGGCGCGTGCGTGGAGAAGACGCTGATGGCGAAGCCGATTGAGATCGGTCGCCTGCAACGCTACGCGACCGACGCCCTGTTCGCGCGCGGTCACGACGTGCTCAAGGCGGGCGCGCCGAACGGTAAAAGCGTGGGCATCATCGGCTCCGGCCCGGCGGGTCTGTCGTGCGCCACCTACCTCGCGCGGCTCGGTTATGCCGTCACCATCTACGAGCGCAAGACGCTCGCGGGCGGCATGGACACCTACGGCATGGCCGAATACAAAATGACGCAGCGCGTCTCGCAGGATGAAGTGGCGATGGTGGCGCGGCTCGGCGTCAAAATTAGAACGAACACGGAAGTCGGGCGCGACGTGACGTTGCAAGAACTTGAAGCGGCGCACGACGCGATCTTTCTCGCCATCGGACTCGGCGCGACCGCGCGTTTGGGGATTCCCGGCGAAGAACTCGCGGGCGTCTATGACGCGCTCGATTTCATCGAACGGATCAAGACGCGCGACTGGGCGAGCGTTCCCATCGGGCGCACGGTCGCCGTCGTCGGCGCGGGCAACACGGCGATTGATGCCGTGACTCAGGCTAAACGACTCGGCGCAGAGCGCGTGCTTTTGATCTACCGTCGCACGGAGCGCGAGATGCCCGCCTACGAATACGAATACGAACTGGCGAAGCGAGACGGCATAGAGTTCTGGTGGCAGACCGCGCCCGTGGAAATTTTGGCGGGCGCGGACGGCACGCGCGCCGCTGCCTTGCGCTGCGTCAGGACGGAGGCCGTCGAGTCGGACGGCGCGGCGGGGCGTCGCTCATTTCAGGTTGTCGCGGGTTCGGAATTTGAGATTCCCGTTGACATGGTCGTCAAGGCGCTCGGCCAGCAGAAGATGTCGGAGTGGCTTTCGCAGCACGCGAAAGTAAAATATGACGAGGGCGGGCGCGTCGTCGTCAACCCGGAGACGATGCAGACGAGCAACGCGAAATTCTTTGCGGGCGGCGACTGCGTGAACGGCGGGCGCGAAGCGGTTGACGCCTCGCAAGCGGGCAAACTCGCCGCGCAGGGCATCCACGAACGCCTGTCCGGCGAGCGCGTCGAATTCGCGGGCGCACGCGTGCCGCTTCACGAAGAGACGAGCGAGATCAAGCACTGACGAAAGCGTTCGAGTTAAGGAGTAGAAATCATGGCCGACCTGAAAGTTAACTTTGCGGGCATCGAATCGCCGAATCCGTTCTGGCTGGCGAGTGCGCCGCCGACGAATATGGGTTCGATGGTGGAGCGGGCGTTTGACGCGGGATGGGGCGGCGCGGTGTGGAAGACTTTGGGCGAGCCGATTCGCAACGTCTGTTCGCGTCTCGCCTCGATTGATCAGGGGCCGCAGCGCATGCTCGGTCTCAACAACATCGAACTCATCACGGATCGCCCGCTCGAAGTTAATCTCAAAGAGATCAGGGAGTGCAAACGCAAGTATCCGAAACACGCGCTCATTATCTCCCTGATGGTGGAATCGAGGCGCGAGGCTTGGCACGAGATCGCGAAGCAGGTTGAGGACACGGGCGCGGACGGCGTGGAGCTAAACTTCGGCTGCCCGCACGGCATGAGCGAGCGCGGCATGGGCGCGGCGATGGGGCAAGTGCCGGAATATACCTGCATGGTGACGGAGTGGGTGAAGGAAGCGACGCGTCTTCCCGTCATCGTCAAACTCACGCCGAACGTGACGAACATCACGCCGCCGGGTCGCGCGGCGGTGCGCGGCGGCGCGGATGCCGTCTCGCTCATCAACACGATCAACTCCGTGATGGGCGTCGATCTCGACACGCTCATCCCGCACCCGAACGTCAACGGTATGGCGGCGCACGGCGGCTATTGCGGTCCCGCCGTCAAACCCATCGCGCTCAACATGGTCTCCGAACTCGCGCGCGACGCGGAGGTGAACGTGCCCATCAGCGGCATCGGCGGCATCTCGACTTGGCGCGACGCGGCGGAGTTTCTACTCCTCGGCGCAACCACCGTGCAGGTCTGCACCGCCGTCATGCACTACGGCTACCGCATCATCGAAGACATGGTTGACGGCCTCTCGAATTATCTCGACGATAAAGGCTTCCTGAGCGTAAACGACATCATCGGGCGCAGCGTGCCACGCGTCACCGATTGGGGCAACCTCGATCTCAACTACAAGACGGTCGCGCGCATTGACCACAACAAGTGCATCCAGTGCAACCTCTGCCACATCGCCTGCGAAGACGGCGCACACCAGTGTATCCCCTTCACCGAAATTAACGGTAAACGCTTCCCCATCGTTGACGAGCACGAATGCGTCGGCTGCAACCTCTGCCACCTCGTCTGCCCCGTCCCCGGCTGCATCTCCATGGTGCGCCTCGACGACGGCACTCAACCGCTCACCTGGCGCGAACTAACCACGCGCCAACCAGAGACGATGACGGCGGACTAGCGCGAGGCGGTTCTCGTTCGCACAAATATGTTCCGGCTCATGCTCCTCACGTCTGCCCTGTTGTGCAGCGGTCTGGCCGTGTGCTTCACCGTCTGGATCGTTGTGCCCGCGCCGTCTTACAAACTGTTTCAGGTGGCGGTGGGGGCGAGCGAGTGGAGTTTGTGGTTTGGCGCGGTGGGGCTAGTGGGCGTGGGGTTGAGTCTGCTTGCGCTGGCGGCGGGGAGTCGTTGGACTGCGTGGGCGGCGTTGTCGCTCGGAGTGGCGGCGGTCGCGTTGGCGATGGTTCCGCCGCTCGATGCGTGGCGCGTGGCGCGCGAGAACAGGATCGAGTTGTCTCTGCGTCAATATTTCTTCGGCCTCGGGGAATATCCGGGCGCGGACATCGAACGGACGAGCGAAACGTTTGCCAGTGTCGAAGGACAGACGCTCAAGCTAGACGTTTACCTGTCGCGCATCAGACAGGAGAAGTTGAGTCCGGCCATCGTCGTCGTCCACGGCGGTTCGTGGAGCGCGGGCGAGCGCGGCGATTATCCGCAGTGGAACGAGTGGCTGGCCGGACAGGGTTATGCGGTCTTCGACATTGATTACCGCATCGCGCCGCAGCCGAACTGGCGAACGGCGACGGGCGACGTGAAGTGTGCGATTTCGTGGGTCAAAGCGAACGCGTTGAGATACGAAGTTGACGCGACGCGCATCGCACTGCTCGGTCGTTCGGCGGGCGGGCATCTCGCGCTGCTCGCCGCTTACTCGACGGGCGAGGCCGCGCTCGCGCCGGGTTGTGCGTCAACGCCCGATCCG
>DASYMM010000061.1:0-5868 GCA_036009085.1 Pyrinomonadaceae bacterium
CGGCGATCATGACGGCCTCGTCTATCGTCAGGCACACGTCCGTGACGCGAAACTCAAGCGTCTCGAAGCGCGCAGAGGGGCGCACGTCCCAGTAGATTTTCGTGCCGTCGGAGACGCTGCCCGCCCGGACGAGCGTGGCGACGAGCGCGTCGTATTCGGCGCGCGAGCGGAAGACCTGAGGCGTGCCGGACATCGGCCAGCGTCGCCAGATTTCGGTGCGAAAACTGGCATAGCCCGTGTCCCAACCGAGCCAGTAGGGCGAGTTGGCGGCGAGCGCAAGCAGCGGCGCGAGCCACAGGCGCACGCGGTTCATCACGTGAATCGCGGCCTCGCGGTCGTGGATGCCGATGTGGACGTGGCAGCCGAAGATCAACTGCTCGCGCGCGAGTTGTTCATACTCCTCGGCGATGCCGCGATAGCGACGCTTGGGCGTGAGTTCCTGATCTTCCCAGTGGGAGAAAGGGTGCGTGCCCGCCGCGGCGATTGAGTGGCCGTCGCGTGCGGCGGCGGTGATGATCTCGCCGCGCAGGTGCGTGAGTTCGTCGCGCACTTCGGCGAGCGTCGCGCAGATGTTCGTGCCAATCTCTATCTGCGAGAGGTAGAGTTCGGGCGTGACGCTGTCGCCGACGGCTTCCTGCGCCCCCGGCAGGATACGCAAAGCCCGCGAACGCAACTCGCGCGTCTCCCGGTCAACGATCTGATATTCCTCTTCGACCCCGATGGTGAACTGCTCTGTGTCAGGCATGGCTTGAGTGTACAATAACAGGCGCGATGCCAAAACAGACGGCCTGTTCCCGATTTACAAATTGCCGCGCAATCCTTTCCGCCTTTGCGCCTTTGCGAGAAATTGATCTCACGCAAAGGCGCAAAGGCGCAAAGGAAGAGTTGATACGCGCCTTGATTCTTCTGGTCTTATTCTCTCTGCCCGCTGCCATCTCGGCGCAGCAGTCGCCCTCCACGCGCACGCTCTCCGGCACGATTCTCACGCAGCAGAACGAAAGAGTCGCTGGCGTCTCGATTCTCGTGCGCTCGGCTTCGGGCGAGCAGCGTGCGGAGAGCGACGCGCAGGGGAACTTCAACCTCACCGTGCCCGCCGAAACTCTCTCGCTCAGGTTCTTCGGCAAACAACTCGCGCTCGTCTCGCAAACTCTCAACCCGGACGAGCCGAGCGAGAATCTGGAAATCCGCGTCGCCTACGTCGTCCAGCCCATCAACGAATCGGTCGTCATCGAAGCGACCGCGCTCGACCCCACGCTCGACCGCCGCAACGAAACCGTCTACAACAACACGCTCTTTTTGCGCGACGATCAACTGTTCCAGACCTTGAACGCCGGAATCAACGCGGGGCAACACGAAGGCGGCGGGAAGTCTCTGGAGATACGTCGCTTCGGTTTCAATCTGGATCACGGCGGCGTGGGCGGCGGTCTCAAAATTTTGGTCAACAACGTGGGGCAGAATCAGGCGACGCAAGGGCACGGGCAAGGCTATCTCGGCGGCTTGAAGAGTTTGACGCCGGAACTCGTCGCGGACGTGGACATCCTGAACGGCCCTTTCAGCGCGCAATACGGCGACTTCTCCGGCCTCGGCGTCGTGCACATACGCCTGCGCGAGTCTCTGCCGGACACGCTCACCGTGCGCCTTCAAGGCGGCTCGTTCGACACCTTCCGCACCTTCCTCGCCTACAGCCCCACGCTCCGGCGCGCAGACGCCTTTCTCGCCTACGAGGGCGCGCGCACAGACGGGCCTTTTCAAAATCCCCTGCGCTACAGGCGCGACAATTTGACGGGCAACTACACGCGGCGACTTTCGGAGAAGCGCGCCGTCGGCGTCAAATTAAACATCGGACGCAACGATTTTTTCTCGTCCGGCCAGATACCGCTGGACGAGGTGGCGGCGGGGCGGCTCGACCGTTTCGGCTTCCTTGACCCGGAGGGCGGCGGGCGCGTGCGCGCCGGGACCATCGGCGTCTATTTCCGCAACGAGTCGCCCACGGGCGCGACCTTCAAGGCCGACGCCTTCCTCTCGCGCTCGCTCTTCGACCTCTACTCAAACTTCACCTTCTTTCTCGCAGACGAAATCAACGGCGACGAGATTCAGCAGCACGACTCGCGTTTGCAGGAAGGCGCAAACCTGCAATACCTGCGCCCCTACAAATTATTCAAACACCTCGCGCTCGTCACCGTCGGCGCAAACTATCACGACAATCAGATCAACGTCGGCCTCTACCCGACCATCGCGCGCCGTCCCATCTCTGTCGGCGCAGAGATCAGCCCCGGCGTCACGACACGCCTTCTCACAGACGCGCGCGCGCGCGTCACAAACGCCAGCGGCTACGCGCAACACGGCATCGACCTTTTGCACGGACACCTCCACATCGAGACGGGCGTGCGCTTCGACTATTTCCGCTTCAAGGTTAACGACCGAATATCTCCCGCGCTCTCCGGCACGCAGCACGCCGCGCTCTTTCAACCCAAGTTCAGCGCGGCCTACAATCCCGCCGACAACTTTCCCGCCACCTTCTATTTCAATTACGGGCGCGGCATTTCCAGTCAGGACGCGCGCGGCGTCGTACGCAACCCGGCAGCCCCGAAAGTCTCGACCACGGATTTCTACCAGCTTGGCACGTCGCACAAGTTCAAGCGTCTCTCGCTCGTCACAGACCTCTTTCTGATTGACCGCTCGAACGAACAAATTTACGTCCCCGACGACGGCAGCTTCGAGTTCAAAGGCGCGAGCCGTTCCTACGGCTACGAGTTGAAAACTTCCGCGCAACTCACAAAACATCTCTCCTTCAACGGCGGCCTCACTCAGGTCGGCAACGCATTTTTTCGCGGCACGCGCCCGCGCGTCTACGTGGACAGCGCGCCGCACACCGTCGCCAATGCCGCGCTCATCTTCTCCGGCTATCGCGGCCTCGACGCCGCGCTCAACTATCGCCACACCGGCAACTATCGTCTCGACGGCGAGGACGCGACCCTTCGCGCCTCCGGCCTCGACGTGCTGGATTTCAGCCTCCGCAAACGCCTACGTCGCTTCGTGGACTTCAATTTCTCGATAGACAATCTGACGAACAAGCGTTACTTCGAGACGCAGAACTACTTCGAGTCGCGCCTCAGACCCGGCGACGCCCCCCTCGCCCGAATCCACGGCACACCCGGCTATCCCTTCGGCCTGACCGCCGGACTCACCTTCCGCTTCTTCGGCAAACAGTGACGGCCAAATAGCGGCAATGTGAAACGCCTTCACGCACACTAAAAGCGTCAAGGAGCGCGGTCAACTTCGACCGCGCTCCTTGACGCTTGTGCTGCTCCAAATTCGCGAAAAGCTTCCGGTGTGCGACTAGGGAGTGGGAGTGTTTCTGTTCGCGGCCGTGCCGGTGTTCGTGTTGCCGCTGCGCATGCTGCCGTTCGTGTTGCCGGTGTTCGTGTTGCCCCGGTTCATATTGTTCGTGTTGCCGGAGTTCATATTGCCCCGGTTCATGTTGTTGGAGTTGCCGGAGTTCATGTTGCCGGAGTTCATGTTGTTCGTGTTACCGGAATTCATGTTGCCGGTCGTGCTGCTGTTCGTGTTCATGTTGTCGGCGGTCGAGGTCGAGCCGGTCGTGCCCGCGCCGGTCGTCGAGCCGGTGGCGTTCATGTTGCTGCCGTTCATGTTGGCCGAGTTCATGTTGTTGGCATTACCCATGTTCGCGTTGTCGGTGGCGGCGCAGGCCGCGCCGAAGGTCGCCAGAGCCGCGAGGCTCAAAAGAGCTAAAGTTCGTCGCATTGAAGTTTCTCCTATGTTAGCTGAATCCCGTGTGGTTAATAACCGCGCGCTTCGGCCTCGCCTCCTCGGTTCGACCAGCGGCGCGCGAGCAGTGGTTCCGTCTTCAAGTTCAAGAACGACGCGCACCCGCCGTTCTTGCGCCCAATTTTACGCTTGTTTTTAAACCTACTATTTGACGAAACTGTGACGGGAAGAAGACTTATATGCGTCAGACACGCGTTTACGTAGTCAGGCGGCGATAGATGGCGGGCATGCGTTCGGGCAAGGAGAGCACGTCGTCGATGATCGTGTAGCCGACTTCGCCGTAGAGGTCTTTGAGTTCGGCTTCGGAGTCGCGGTCTATGGTGATGCAAAAAGGCGTGACGCCCGCGACGCGCGCCTGCCGGAGAGCCTCGCGCGTGTCTTCGCGTGCGTAGCGCGCGTCGCCGTAGTCGTGGTCGTAAGGCCGCCCGTCGGAGAGCACGACGAGGAGGCGCGTGCGCGCTTCCTGTTGGCGCAGGCGCGCGGCGGCGTGGCGCACGGCTGCGCCGAGCCGCGTGTTGTGTTGATAGTTGATGCCGCCGATGCGCCGCTCGATCTCGTCGGAGTGGCGTTCATCGAAATCTTTGACGACGTAAAATTTCACGTTGCGCCGCCCTTCGGACGTGAAGCCGTAGATGGCGTAAGCGTCGCCCACGGCTTCGAGGGCTTCGCTCATCAGGACGAGTCCTTCCTTCTCGATCTCGATAATGCGGCGACCGGGATGCGTGTAGGGCTGCAAAGGGTGGCGACCGATGGTGCGCGCCGTCGAAGAAGACTGGTCGAGCAGGAACGAGACGGCCACGTCGCGCTCGCGGCGTAGACGTTTCGTGTAGAGGCGTTCGGATTGTCGCCCGTCGGCGCGTCGGTCTGCGACGTAGTTGATCACGGCGTCCAAGTCATAATCGTCGCCGTCGAGTTCGTTCTTGATACGCATCAAGCTTTCGGGGCGCATCAACTGAAATTGGTGCTTGATCGAAGAGATGACGCCCCTGTAGCGCGTGCGCGTGAGTTCGACAAACGTGCGGTCGCCGCGACGGACGCGCTTCTCGACGACGCGGCACCAGTTGACGCGCGTGTCGGCGAGTTCGCGATCCCACTCGTCGTAACTGTAGGCCACTTCGCCCGGCTCCAAATCCTGTTCCGGCGACTGCGACTGCGTCCAACGCTCCGCGCCGAAAAGCTGCTCGGCGGCGTCCTGCTCGGACGAGTTGGATTTCGCCCACGCGTTGAACAGTTCGCGCGCGTCGTTCGGCGGCGCATCCGCTTGCGGCTGCCCTTCGGGTTCGCGCGGCTTCGTCGTGCTCGCATCGTCCAGCACGGATTCCGCGCCGCCTCCGCCTTCTTCGGAAGTCTCTGCCTGCTGCTCCTGCTGTTCACTGGTTTGCGGCGTGACGGATTGAAAGAGCGTATAGACGCGATTCGTCGCCATCAAAGTGTCTGCGACGGAAGCCTCTGCACCGCTCAGATAATCGGCGACGATTGCTTCGAGTTCGGAGACGATCTGCGAGTAGAAGGAGCGCGCATCGTCGAGCGCGCCGCCGCAGAGCGTGATCTGGAACAGCAACTCGAAGGGCACGAGCGTGAGCGGGATCGTCGCGATGCGCGGGCGACTCGCGCGCAGGTGTGCGCGCACGAGATCGAGATCGCGCGCGAGACCGCGATAGGCGTGGCGCAGGCGACGGTCAATGCGTCCGTTTTCGAGCGTGCCGAAGATGCGCGCGGCGAGCGTGGAGAGGGGAAAGAGCGCGAGCACGGCGCGATAGTCCGACTCTTTCGGCATGCGCCGACGCTTGTTTCGTACGCGTCGCGCTTCCTCTTCGGGCGCGAGGGCGGGCGTGCTCTGTGCCGGATCGTTGATGTAGCCGTCGAGCGCGAAAGCATCCTGCGCGTCGCGGTTCTCTTCATTATAGAGTTCGGCGATGGACGCGAAGGCAGCGCGCAGGGCGGCACTTGCTTCGCCGTCGCTTCCAGCGCGGGCGTGCGTGTCGAACTCGATCTGCCCGGCGGCGTGCGCGGCGAGAACTTTGTAGAGACGAAAATTGCGCTCGTCGTCGGGAAACTCGGAGACTGACGCGGGCAGAT
>DASYMM010000062.1:0-3795 GCA_036009085.1 Pyrinomonadaceae bacterium
AAAGATTTAAGCGACGAGGCGTTGCGCGTGCAGTCTCGCCGGAACGCTCTGCTCGAAGAGATCGAATCGCGCGTGCGCGCCGGCGACACGCGCCCGCGCGCCCTGATGCCCCTCAAGCGCATCAACGACAGCCTCATCGCCGCCGAGCGCGCCCTGACGGACGAGCGCGGCCTGCGCGGTCGCGCGTGGTATCGCCATCAAATCTACGCGCCCGGACTTTACACCGGCTACGCCGCGCAACCGCTCCCCGATCTGCGTCAAGCGATTGACGACCGCAACACCACGAACGCGCGCGAAGCCGCCGTACGCATCACGGAAGCCCTCCGCCGCGCCGTCGCCGTGTTGAAGGAGGGAAGGGGCAACTAGGTCAAGACCAGATGATATAAGCGAAGACCAGATGATTTAAGAGAGTTCCTACGGAACAGGAAGCACCTTTCAACGCGCCGTTCGTTCCGTTAGTTCTTCTTCTTCTTGTCGCCTTTTTTCTCTTCCGGCGTCTCTTCGGGCAGACGCTTGGCGGCTTCGACGATCTGTTGGAGGTTGTCAATCGCCTGTTCGAGTGATTCGCGTTCGCCGTCGGCGGCGTTCGTGCTCTGGCGCAGGGCTGTGAGTTGGGGGAGGAAGCGCGTCGCGGCGGCCTCTAGTTTCCTGACGGCTTTCGGGATGAGCGGGCTGTCGGGCGTGCGCGCCGCCACGTCGTCCACGTTGTTGATCGCTTCGTCGAAGATGCGCGCGAGGTCGTTGAAGAGCGCGGAGCGCGAACCCTTCGGAACCGCGCCCCACTTCTCCAAATCCTTAGCCGACGGAGACGACGCCTCGGGCGCGCCCGTGACGACGAGCAGGCGACGCTCCGCGATCTTGATGAAGAGTTCCGCGCGCCGGTCGAGTTCCTGCGTGTCGCGCACCATTTCGACCTCCTGCTCCGTCAGGTGTTCCCGCCGCTGAGCGTGCGCGGCGTGCGCGGGCTGTTGCAGCGAGATGGAGACGAGCGCGAAAAGCAGGAGCGCGAACAGGCGGGCGAGGCGGGGTGAAAAGTTTTTCATCGTGTGCTTACTCTTAACTGAAAGTTGCCGGCTGAATCTACGGTGCGCCGCGCGTGCGTCGGCGACGGCGGAGGCGTCGTGTCTTTCAAAATATCTTTCCGGTCTGACTCGAAGGAGTTCGTCGTGTCACCACGGTTTGCGCCGAGGACTGTGTTGCCGTAGAAGGATTCGAGGGCTTCGGTGCGCAGGTCGCGGACGAGCCGGAGCAGCGTGAGAATGTTGCCGGAGAACTCGCTCGGCGTGGTGCGCCGGATGGCCTCGATGCGCGCGGCGTGTTTGTGCAGCGTCTGTTCGATACGTTTGTAGAGATCGCGCGGAATGCTCGTGTTTAGGCGGTGTAAATATTGGAGCGCGTCTTCAAACAGGGCTTGATAGACGCCGAGTTCGGCGGTGGCGGCGTTGAATTGTTTGAGTTCCGTCTGCTGCTCGGCGCGTGCGAGTCGCGCTTCGGCGAGTTCGATGCTCAGACGCGTGCGCGCTTTCTCGTCGCGCGCCGACGACAACTGCTTACGCGCATCTTCCGGGATATAGACCATCGGCGGCGGCGCGGCCTGCGGCGGCAAGACCAAATCCTGCGCCCGCGCTTCCGGCGACAACAAAGCCGCGCACGCCACCAGCACGACCGACAACGCGAGACGATTACGATAGACGATTGAACGCTTCATAAAAACTTACGGCGACGAACTCTCTCCCGATTTTACTGACAGCTGATTTCAAAACCACGGCCACCAACGCAACGCTTAAAGTTTTTCTTCGCGCCTTTGGTCTTAACTTTGCGCCTCCAGCGAGAAAGACAGTTCACGCTGGAGGCGCAAAGTTAAGACCAAAGGCGCGAAAGAAGACATAAAGGGGTTTTGAGCGTTGTTAATTTTTCTTGTGCTTCGTGCCTTGCCCGTTTCTGATCTGCCTGCGCAGGTTCGGCAAGCGCAGGTTGACTTTCTCCATCTCCAAATTGTTTTGCGCGGGGTCGGCCTTCGCCAGAAACGCTTCGTAGGTGAGGAGCGCGAGTTCGTAGTCGCCCGTGAGATCGTATGCGCGCGCGAGGAGAAAATAGGTGACGGGGAGTTCGGGGCGCGCGCGGTTGAGCCACTGGTATTCGACGAGGGCTTCCGGGTACTGTTTCAAACCGTCGAGCGCGGTCGCCAGATTCGCGTGCGCCGTGTAGTTGTCGGGCGCGCTCGCGAGGATGCGCTTCAGGAGCGCGGCGGCTTCGGCGAAGCGACGCGCTTGCACGAGGGCTGCCGCGTAGCCGGTCGCATGATTGATGCTCGCCGGTTCGAGTTCGGCGGCGCGACGATAATGCTCCAACGACTTGTTCGGATCACTCGTGCGATATTTTTCGCCCGCGAGCGCGTGATAGCCCGCGAGACGCACGCGCAGCAACTTCGACTCCGGCGCGGCGCGCAGAGCCGTCTCGACATCGGCGATGGCGCGCTCGTAGTCGTCCGTGTCGGCGGCGAGTTCGGTGCGTTCTTCGAGCGCGGCGGCGTTGTTCGGGTCGAGCCGGAGCGCGCGTTCGATGCTCGCGGCGGCGGCTGTCTTGTCTCCCGCCGCGCGTTCGATCCCGGCGCGCGTCGCCCACATCGCGGCGGTCGCCGCTTCGTCAGCCGTGGCGCGCCCGATTAGTTTGACCGCTTCATCTTTTGCGCCCGCACGCAGGCGCAGGGAGGCGAGCGCGACGAGGGCGTTCGAGTCCTTCGCATCGAGTTGGACGGCGCGGCGCAGGTAAGGTTCGGCTTTGGCGTCGTCGCCCGCGCGCACCAGAAGCAGGCCGAGCGCGGCTTGCGGGAGCGACCAGTCGGCGCGCAGTTCGATGGCGCGACGCAGGGATTTTTCCGCCTCTGCCGTCTGCTTGAGCGCGACGTGCGCGACCGCCTTTTGATATTCCGCTTCGGGAAATTCGGGGCGCACCTTGATCGCCGCGGTGTAAAGCTCAATCGCCTGTGCGAGGTTGCCTTTGGCGTGTGCGTCCTGCGCGCGGTTGAAAATCTTCACCGGGTCGTCTTCGCCGTCCGCCGCGTCGTCGGTCTCCTGAGCGTGCAGCGAGACGGAGAGGACGAGCAGGAGGAACGACCAGCAGATGAGGCCGCGCGCGTCGAAGCGTGGAGAAAAGCGTGTAGGCATCAAACCGGGATTGCTTTCGTTAGATTGGAAAAATTGTTTGCCGAAACTTGAAGCCACAGAGGCATCGGCGACGCCGAAAGGCTGTTCTGCCGCGCGAGCATAACACGCGCTTCCGAGCAGCGTCCACGACCACCGGCGACGAACTCTCGCGCTTTGTATTGATGTCGGGTTGCGTCCTTCAAGATGCCTGCGATAACATGCCGCGTATCCTGATTTTCAAACTCAAACTTGAGGCCGCACGCAAACGACGGCGGCGAGGCTTCTAACAAGTCAACTGGCCTTCTCAGAACGTACACGGGTCTTCAAAAGGGTTGCGGAGTGGAGCAAAGATGGCTGTGAGCAGTTCCTTAGGTGGAGAAGTTTCGCGCGGCGCGTCGCAGCCGGAGGCGATTGCGGCGCAACTGCCGGAGACAATTTCGGCGGCAGAGATTGAGACGGTTTCACCCGAAGCGTCGGAAAAGGAACTCGCCCTGCGTGCGCTCTTCCGCGAGATGAAGTCCGCGCTCGTCGCTTTCTCCGGCGGCGTTGACAGTTCCTACGTCGCCTACATCGCGGCGGGCGAACTCGGCGAAAACGCGCTCTGTGTCACGGGCGACTCGTCGAGCCTCGCCGCGCACCAGCGCACGCA
>DASYMM010000063.1:0-8892 GCA_036009085.1 Pyrinomonadaceae bacterium
GGCTGCTCCGCTGCCGCCCTTCTTTCCAGACGCTTTCCCCGCGCCGCCCCCTGAAGCCGTACCCTTCTTGCTCGCTTTTCTTGCTGGCATCGCTTGAATTCTCCTTCTTGGTCGTTTGAGTTTTCCGGTGTCCACATCCTAATAGACTAATCCGCCACAGCGCGCAAGAAAAAAGTTGTTCGCTCCCCGTTTTCAGACTGAAAAACCTTAGTGTCTTGGCGTCTTAGTGGTGAGTTGGCTTAAAGAAGATTCACCGCCAAGACACGAAGGCGCTAAAGGGAATCAGAGCGCAAATTCAGTTGTGACGCCGCCTTGATTTGAAAAAACTTGACAGGTTTGCGCGGCGGCTGATATAAGCCTCTTAACTTGGTTAACCGTTTACGTAATCGCTTAAGCCTAGCTAATGCCGTGTGTTCTACTCGCGTGGCTTAAGTCTTCGACCAGGTTCAAACTGGCTTTCAATAACAATGCGAATCTCAACTAACAAGCGGGTGCGTGGGCGGAGAAGTCTCTCTCTCTGCGCATCGCCGTGTCTTTTGGCGCGTGCGCGCCGGACGACGAGCGCGAAGCCTTAAACGCCGTCGCGTCTCTTTGGCCTGAGACTGTGTTTGAAAGTTGTTCTTCGGGAGCGTCCGAATTTTCCTGTGCCTTAATCGAGCACACACGTTGTCAGAGTTTGAGGAGGAGTAGTCCATGAAGTCGAATAAGCTGATGTCGTTTCTGCTGTTGACGCTTTTGCTGGCCTGCGCCGCGCCCGTCGTGTCGGCGCAAAGCGACCGTGGTACGCTGACCGGCACGGTGACCGACCCGAACGGCGGTCTCGTGGCCGGAGCCAAAGTCACCGCGACGAATATCAATACGGGCGAAGTGCGCGAGGCGACGACCTCCGACGAAGGCTCTTACACGATCCCCGAACTCGCCCCCGCTCCTTACAAACTCTCCGTAGAGGCTTCCGGCTTCAAGACCTCCACGGTGGACAACATTCAGGTGGGCGTGCAGACCACGCGCCGCGCCGACTTCACGCTCGAACTCGGCGCGATCTCGGATGTCGTCACCGTCACTTCCGACAGCACGCCTTCCATTCAAACCGACTCGCCCGTCAGGCAAAGCAACGTCAACGAGCGGCAGGTGAAAGAACTGCCGCTCCTGGTGAATTCCGAGGCCGGCGGGCGCACGCCGCTCGCCTTCATCTTTCTCGACAGCAACGTGAGCGCGGGCAGCGGCGCGAATAGCGGCGGCGGCGGCAACGCCACCAATTTCCGCATCAGCGGCGGGCAGGGACTCGGCACCGAAATCCTCGTTGACGGCGCCAGCACGCGCCGCACGCAGAACGGCACGTTCTTCTCCGAAGTCGCCCCCGGCCCGAACGCCTTTCAGGAGTTCACGCTCTCCACGAGCACCTACTCGGCGGAGTTCGGCAACTCCTCCGGCGGCGTCATCAACTTCTCTCTGAAAAGCGGCGGCAACGAATTCCACGGCGAAGCCTACGACTACATTCGCAACGAAAATTTCAACGCCAACTCTTTCACCAACAACGCGCAGGGACGCGACCCCGTCACCGGACGCGAGCGTCTGGAACGACGACGCGACAACCAGAACGATTTCGGCTTCAACATCTCCGGCCCCATCACCATCCCGCACTTCGGCGAGGGCGGCCCGATGGTGACAAAATTCGAGAATCGCGCCTTCTTCTTCTTCAACTACGAAGGCTATCGCCGCACCGTCGGCTCAAACGCGCTGGTCACCGTGCCGACGGCGCGCATGCGTCAGGGCGACTTCGGCGAGTTGCTGACCGATCCTTACGTGCTCTCTTTCAACGGCGGCAATCCGATCAGAGTTTATAACCCGCGCCAGCCTTCGGGGACGCGCGCCGCGATCCCGAACAACGATTACAGGCTCGTGCCCGGCTTGATTGATCCGGCTGGTCTGGCCGCGCTGCAATTCTTCCCGCTGCCCAACACGACCGGCCCGCTCGGTTCCGGCGTGTTTCGCAACTATCTCTCGCAGAGCATCATCCCGCTTGAGTCGAACCAGTTCACCATCAAGCCCGACTTCATCGTGTCCGACAAGCAGAAGATCACCTTCAGCTATTCTTATCGCCACAACACGCGCATCGCGCAGGACGCGGGCGCGCCGCCGCCGCGCTTCCCGCTGCCCTTCACTTCGCAGGGCATCTTCGATCAAGACTTCCGCTCGCACCTCGCGCGCTTGCAGCACGACTATTCTTTCAGTCCGAGCCTGCTCAACCACTTGAATCTAGGGTTCACGCGCTTCGACGTGGCGAACGCCAACACGACCGTCGGCTTCAACACCGCGTCGCTCGGCATCCCCGTCAACGCGACGCAAAACGCCGCCTTCCCGCGCCTCGATTTCCCCGGCTACGGCGACCCCGCGACGAGCGCAGACCCGCGCGCTTATCAGAACATCGGCTCGACCTTCTTCACCGATCGCATCCGCGATAATCAGGTGCAGATTTCCGATTTCGTCTCCTACCGTCGCGGTCGTCACGCCTTGAAGTTCGGCGGCGACGTTCGCATCGGGCAGTTCAACGTGACGCAGCGAATCGATCCGGGCGGCACGTTCAATTTCAGAAACGACCAGACGGCCGCCGATTTCGATCCGGGCGGCGGCTGGCCTATCGCCAGTCTGATCACGGGCGCAACCGAGTTCTCTTTCAACAGCACCAACTCGATTGACCCGGCTTTCCGCCAACTCACGCAAGGCTACTTCGTCAACGACGACATCAAAGTCACTCCGCGTCTCACTTTGAACCTCGGCTTGCGCTACGACTTGCCGGGCTTGCGTTCGGAAGCGCGCGACCGCTTCCGCACCTTCGACCCGAACGCCGTCAATCCAGACCCGCGCCTGCGCGGACGGCGCGGCGCGCTTGCCGGAGCCGCCGGTCAGGGCGGCGTCAGCGCGGCCTACGACACGTTGCTTCGTGAAGACCGCTCGAACATCGGGCCGCGCGTGGGCTTCGCCTATTCGTTGAACGACCAGACGGTCGTGCGCGGCGGCGGCGGTCTGTATTACGCGCCGGTCTTGTACGGCACGGGCGGCGGCGGCGACATCAACACGGGCACCATCGGCTACAACACGGGCAGCGGCGCACGCACGCCCGACGGGCGCAACGCGCGCTTCTTCCTGAGCACCTATCCTTCGATCCCGCCGGTTGATCCGGGCGGCCAGTTCGTCTTCCCCGACGGCTCACAGGATGTGCAGTTCTTCGACCCGACTTACCGCACGGGTCGCACCGTCCAGTACAGCCTCGACCTGCAACGACAGTTGCCCTACAACTTCGCCGCCTCCATCGGCTACATCGGCCACAAGGCGACGCGCCTGCGCTCCGACTTCGGACGCCTGAACGCGCTGCCCATCAACGCGCTCCGCCTCGGCTTCCCGCTCCTGAACAAAGGCATCAACGACGTGAACGACGCCGACCGCGCTTATGCGGCGAGCGTCGGCTTCACGCTTCCGGCGAACGGCGACGCCGTGTTCCAGGGCTTCAACGGCAACGTCGCGCAAGCGCTCAGGCCGTTCCCGCAATATCGCAACATCAACAACATTCTCGAAAGTCAGGGCACGAGCAACTACAACGCGCTCCAACTCAAACTCGACCGCCGTTTCGCACAGGGCATCCAGTTCGGCGCGTCCTACACCTTCTCGAAACTGTTGACGGACGCTTCCGAAGACGTGCTCGGCGGCGGCCGCACAGGGTTGACGAACGTGTTGCAGTTCCCGAACGACCGCGCGGCGCAACGCACGGTTTCGCCGAATAATCCCACGCACGTCTTCGTCGTCAACTACCTGCTCGAACTGCCGTTCGGCAGGGGCAAACGCTTCCTGAATCGCGGCGGCATCGTTGACAAGATCGTCGGCGGCTTCCAACTGAGCGGCATCCAGCGTTACCAGTCGGGCTTGCCTCTGACCTTCTTTACGGACAACGGCGACGCGCGCGGCTTCCTCGATCTGCTCGGCGTCGGCGGCAATCTCCGGCTCAACCTGACCGGGCAGCCCATCGCCCTCAACGGTAACCGCGATACGCTCATCACGCGCGGGGAGACGCCCGGCATCGTGGTGGTTAGCGCAGCGGGCTTCGTCGCCCCGCCGATCTACCGGACTGACCTGGTGGTCGGCACGCAGGCGTATCGCGACTACTACGCCAATCCTTTGCGCTTCTTCGGGACGGCTCCGGCAACCTTCCCGACTGTCAGGTCGGACAAGTTCTCCAGCGAGAACATCAGCCTGTTGAAGAAGACGCGCATCACGGAGACCACGACGTTTGAGGTCGGCGCGGAAGCCTTCAACATTTTCAACCGCTCGCGCTTCTTCGCGCCGACGACGAACCTCAACGACAGCAACTTCGGTTTCCAGAGTGTCATCGGCGACGAAAACGTCTATTCGCCGCGCGTGATTCAACTGCGCGTGCGTTTGATTTTCTGATTCAACCACGCACATGAGCGAGCGGCGCGGGGAAAGTAAAGCAATGGCTCTTCCCGCGCCGTTCATTTTCTCCCGTCGCAACTCGACCGGCGGCTCTACTGCCGCCGCCACTGTCTCTGCACACTTCGAGCGATGCCGCGCCTGCCGACAAGTAAGTTTCGTTTGGCCGCGCTTCTCGTCAGCCTCACGGTTATGACGGCTGCTGTCGCGGCGCACGCACGCGCGCAAAATGCGTCGCCCGCGCGCGTGCCAACGTCCGCCGCTCCTCGCGCTTCGAGGCTTCCCGCCGCGCAAGCCGCAACTCTCGTCGGGCAGGGCGTCGCCGCGCTCGAAGCAAACGATGCGGCGACGGCCAAAGCTCTCTTCCTACGCGCCCTCGCAATTGATCCGAAAAACGTGGCGGCGCACACCTATCTCGGCGTGCTCGCGGATCGCGCGGGCGAACTCTCGGAAGCCGAGACGCATTTCGCCGCCGCCGCGTCGGCTGCGCCGCGCTCGCCGCAAGCTTTGAACAACTACGGCGCGATCCTCTTCCGGCGCGGGCGCACCGAGCAGGCCGCCGCACAGTTTGAAGCGTCGCTCAAACTCGACGCGGGGCAGCCGAGCGCGCTCGTCAACCTCGCGCAAATTCGCTTCGCCAACGGCACTCCGGCAGACCTGCGCGCCGCACGCACGCTCTTTGAACGCGCCCGCGACATCGCGCCCGACCGGGAGATACTGCGCGCACTCACGGTCATCGCCCTGCGCCTCTCCGAGCGCGAGGCCGCGAAGAACTATTACCGCGAATATGCGTCGCATCTTTCCGGCTCAAGCAGCGACTCAAGCGGCGGCACAAGTGCTGGGGCGGGCGGCGGCGCGGTTGTCTCGCCGCAGTCGCGCGTCGAACTCGGCGCGGCTCTGCTCGAAGCGGAATTGTTTGACGAAGCCGCGAAGGAGTTGGACGCCGTCGTCGTCGCCGACCCTGCGAACGTCGAAGCCATCGTCAATCTGGCGCGCGCGCATCGTGGGCGCAAGGACGTGGCCGCCGCCGGTCGCCTGTTGGAAGCGGCGGTCGCGCGCGGTCTTGCGGACGCTCGCCTCTTCGCCGCGCTCGCCGAACTCTACGAATCAATCGGGCGCGTGGAGAACGCGATTCCGGCGATGCGCCTCGCCGTCGAACGCGCGCCCGCGAGCGAGGAATATCGCTTTCGCTACGCGCTCCTGCTCATCAATTCGCAAGCCCCGAAGGCCGCCGTCATACGCGTGCAGGAAGCGTTGCAGGCGTTTCCGCGTTCGACGAAACTCTGGTTCGCGCTCGGCCTCGCATACATGACCGAGCACCAGAGCGCGGAAGCTGCGCCTGCCTTCCAACGCGCCGTCGAACTCGACCCGCGCGCCGCGCCCGCGCTCGCTTATCTCGGCCTCGCGCACGCCGAACAGGGGCGTTACGCAGAGGCCATAGGCTTTTACGAACGCGCCGTAGCGGTCAACGAGCAACTCGCCACGGTGCATTACCTGTTGGCCGATATTCTCCTGAAACAGAATCCTTCGGACACGGTGCGGCCTGAGCGGTCTCTGCTGCGCGCCGTCGCGCTCGACCCGACGCTCGCCTCCGCGCGTCTCGCGCTCGGCAAACTTTACCTGCGCACGGAGCGTCTGGAAGCCGCCGCCGAACAACTGCAACGCGCCGTCGCGCTCGATCCGAATTCAGCCGAGACGCATTATCAACTCGGGCGCGTCTATACGCGTCTCAAGCGCACGGCGGAAGCGCAAGCCGCGCTTGCCACCTTCAAGCGTCTGAACGAAGGGCAAAAGGAACAGGCGCAAAACGACCGCAAAGAGATCGTGCGACGACTCGCCAACGTCCACTTTTAGACGCGCAACTTTTAGACGCGCTTTTTTAGACGCGCAATTTTTTATTGACCGGGGGAGGCAGTGATGAAAAGTTTTTCGCGCTTACTGATTTTGACCGCAAGCATGTGCCTGTGTGCGGCGTCGTGCGCGCTCGCACAGGAGGGGTCGCCCGCGCCGCCGAAGCCGCCGCAGGTGGAAGAGTGGGTTGACAACTTCGACGGCACGCAACTCGACGAAGGCAAGTGGGAGCGATTCAGCTTTCAAGGGACGAGCGGCGGGAAGCTCAAAGTCGAAGAGGGCGAGTTGCGTATGCGCGGCATGAACGCCTCGCGTTCCGGCGTCCGCAGCAAGCAGAGTTTCACGGGCGACCGTTTCATCTTTGAAGCCACGATTGCGAAGGTCGAGATGCCTCTCTCGGCGGCGGAGGAGAAAGCGACGCCGCTCGGCACCGCCGTCCTCGCCATCATGTTCGACGGCTCGGGACGCAATCGCATCGAGTGGTTATGGACGAGCGAGAAGACTCTGGAGGCTTGGGCGGTGGTGGACGGCGCGGGCGAGCGGCTCGACAATCGCGCGCTCGGCACGAAACTCAAAAACCCGACGCTCGGCATCGTGCGGCGCGGCGACGAGTTTCTCTTCATGCTCAACGGTCAGGAAGGCTTGAAGAAGACCATCAAGAACATGCCGCGCTCCTTCCGCGTCATGCTCTACGGTTGGAGCAGTTCGGAGAACGACTGGGACTCCGTGCGCGTGGTGACGGCGAAGTAAACACGGCGAAGATGAAGCACCCTTCGAGAGACGACATCGGAGTCCGGCGGACGAACGGCGCGGCGTGGCTGGCGGTCGCCTGCTGGCTGCTCTGCTTGTCCGCGCTCGTCGTTACGACGGCGCAGACGCGTCGCCGTGATCCGGCCAACCGTGCGGCGCGAAGCGTCGCGGCACAGACTTATACCAACCCCGTCTTCGACGAAGACTTCCCCGACCCGACCGTCATTCGCGCCTCCGACGGTTTCTTCTACGCCTATGCCACGCAAGGGATCGTCGCGGGGCAGACCGTCAACATTCAGGTCGCACGCTCGCGCGACCTCACGCGCTGGGAACGACTCGGCGACGCGCTCCCCGTCAAACCCGTCTGGGCAAACCGGACGCAGAAGTTCTGGGCTCCGCATGTCAGCCAGCACGGCGACACGTTTTATCTCTACTACTCGGCCGACCCGAACACGCTCACGGGTTTGTGTCTCGCCGTCGCCACGGCGAAGAATCCGCAAGGGCCGTTCACGGACATCGGCAAGCCTTTGAAGTGCGGCAAGTCGTTCGTCAACATCGACCCGATGGCCTACGACGACCCGCGTACGGGCAAGCGTCTGCTCTACTGGGGTTCGGGCTTTCAGCCAATTCGCGTGCAGGAGTTGGCCGCCGACCGCGTGAGTTTCAAGCGTGGAAGCGCGGCGCGCGAAGTCGTGTTCCCCATCAAGACCGAAGACCCGGCCAACTATCAACGGCTCATCGAAGGCGCGTGGATAAACTATCGCGCAGGCTTCTACTATCTCTTCTTCTCCGGCGACAATTGCTGCGGCAACAAAGCGCACTACGCCGTGATGGTCGCGCGCTCGCGCTTGGCCGAAGGGCCGTTCGAGACGTTGGCCTCGGCGACGGGCGAACCGCAAAGCATCATCCTCTCGCTCAATGCGCGCTTCATCGCCCCGGGCCACAACTCGGTCGTCCGCGACGCGGCGGGCGACGATTGGATCATCTATCACGCGATTGACACGAGCAGGCGCAACACCGAAGACAGCATCGCGGGCGACCGCGACGTGCGCCGCATCATGCTCATGGATCGCCTCGTCTATCGCAAAGGCTGGCCGCGCGTCGAATGGGGCAGCCCCTCGACGCTCCCGAAGCCCGCGCCCGTCGTCTCCGGAACGGGGGCGACGCGTCGAGTCGTCGTGCGCGAGTCGAGACGAGAAATGAAATAGTTCGCGCGGTCGGTTAGAATCCGTGCTTTAATTCGTGCTTCACACCACAGGCTGAGATCAGGAGCGGCATGCAACGCAGGCAGATCACTCTCGAAGACGGGCGTTATCTCATCTTCTACACCTTCGACGAAGAAATCGGCGCGGCTTCTTCTTCGTCTTCAACTTCCGACGCGGCGGCGGGCACTGCACGATCTCCCGCGCGCGTGGAAGAACCGGAGGCCGAACCACAGGCGACGGAGGAACGGCGTGTCTGAACTTCGCTGGAATCCTTTGATGGGCGAATGGGTGGCGACGGCCACGCACCGGCAGACGCGCACCTTCCTGCCGCCCGCAGACTTCTGCCCGCTCTGCCCCACGAAGCCCGGCGGCTTTCCCACGGAAATCCCCGAACCCACTTACGACATCGTCGCCTTCGAGAACCGTTTCCCGAGCCTGCAACCCGAACCCCCGACGCCCGCCGTCGAATCGACGGAACTCTATCCGGTGCGCCCCGGCATCGGCGTCTGCGAAGTGCTCGTCTACACGCCGAACCATAACTCGACGCTCGCCGCCGAACCCGTCGAACAGATTTACCAACTCGTGCAGGTCTGGACGGATCGCTTCCGCGAACTCTCGGCGCACGAGTTCGTCGAGTACGTCT